>JAIORB010000147.1 GCA_021108325.1 Bacteroidales bacterium
CGGGCAATATCATCGTACATGGTTTTATCTTCATCGATAAACTTCACCTTTTTACGATAATCGGCTACAAATTTTTCTATAAATGGCGATGATTTTGCAGGGCGTTGAAACTCCAGTGCCTGGGCTGCACTGAATAACTCAATAGCTAAAATTCTTTCCAGGTTAAGAGCAACCTGATAAGCTTTTGTTGCAGCATTCGCACCCATACTTACGTGATCTTCTTGTCCTTGTGATGATTCTATAGTATCAACAGAAGCAGGAGTTGACAATTGTTTGTTTCTGCTAACAATTGAAGCTGCTGTATATTGTGGAATCATAAATCCACTGTTTAATCCGGGATTTGCAACTAAGAAAGGTGGCAACCCGCGTTTTCCGGCAAGTAATTGATAAGTTCTTCGTTCAGAAATACTTCCCAATTCAGCCATTGCAATACACAAGTTATCTAATGCTAAAGCCAAGGGTTGTCCGTGAAAATTTCCGGCTGATATTATTAAATCCTCATCAGGAAAAATAGTTGGATTATCGGTTACAGCATTAATTTCGTTATTAAAAACATAAGAAACATAGTTTATAGAATCTTTCGATGCTCCATGCACCTGCGGAATACAACGAAACGAATATGGATCCTGAACATGAACTTTAGGTCGATTAATAAGTTCACTTCCCTCAAGAATATAACGCATTCTGCGGGCAGTTTTTATTTGCCCTAAATGATGGCGAATCTGATGAACAGAATCATGAAATGGCTCAATTCTTCCATCAAAAGCATCCAAAGAAACGGCACTAATAACATCGGCTAATTGAGATAGTTTCCATACTTTTAATGTTAAATAAACACCATGAGCACTCATAAACTGAGTTCCGTTCAATAATGCTAAGCCTTCTTTTGATTTTAAACTAATCGACTCCCAGTTCATTTTTTTAAGTAAATCTTCGCCGGACATTCTTTCGCCTTTGAAAATAACCTCGCCTAAACCAAGCATTGGCAAACTCATGTGTGCCAAGGGAGCTAAGTCGCCTGAAGCACCTAACGAACCATACTGATATACAATAGGTAGAATATCATTATTAAAGAAATCTATTAATCTCTCAACGGTTGATAATTGCACTCCTGAATGTCCATATGATAATGATTGGATCTTTAATAAAATCATAATCTTTACAATCTCAACAGGAATTTCATCACCAGTACCACAAGCATGTGACATAACCAGGTTTTGTTGGAGTTTTCCTAAATCTTCACGAGAAATTCTCTTATCATACAATGCACCAAATCCAGTATTAATACCATAAATTGGCTCGTCCTTACTATCCATCTTTCGATCTAAATATTCACGGCATTTTATTATATTATTTTTTGATTGCTCAGAAAGAGCCAGTGTAAATCCTTCTTTTAAAATCTGATCAATTCTGTCAAAAGTTAATTGATCATTAGATATATAATGTACTTTTTTCATGTGTTTAAAATTTTCTCGCAAAGGCGCAAAGACGCAAAGAAAACGTCAATCATATCCCTATTTAACTCCTTAGCATAGTTGTTTCGTGTGTTTATATTTTTATAGTTGATACATTTTCAACTACTTGCATTTTTAAAATTGAATTGTCAATCCCTAAATAGAGTTGACCGATTAATATTTCTTTTAGATTAAAATCAGGGAAAACGAATATCTCCACCGGCCACAAAAATAGGGTGTCTGGGAGTAATTTCAATAAATAGTAGATATTTATATTCCATTTTTAAGATAATTTTTGAAGCAATTCTTTGAATTTCATTTCAGACTGCTCTCCACTTTGCATATCTTTAACATTCAATACTCCTTTTTCCATTTCGTTTTCACCAACTAATATAACCCAAGGAATATTTTTATTATTAGCGTATGTCATCTGCTTTTTCATTTTAACAGATTCAGGGAAAATTTCAGAATTTATTCTATTCTCTCTTAGTTTTTGAAGTAATGGAAGACAGTATTTTTCTTCTTTTTCGCCAAAATTAACAAACATCACTTTTGTTGAAGCAACAATCTCTTTTGGAAAAACATCCAGTTGTTCCATTACATCGTAAATACGATCGGCACCAAATGAAATACCAACACCAGAAACATCTTTTAAACCAAACACACCGGTTAAGTCATCGTAGCGACCACCACCACAAAGACTGCCCATATTAACGTCTTTAGCTTGAGCTTTTACTTCAATTATAGCACCAGTGTAATAATTTAACCCACGAGCTAATGTTAAATCTAAATCCAATTCAATATTTAAAGAAAGAGTTTCAAAATAATTTAAAACTGTTTCAATTTCTTCAACTCCTTTTAATCCGATTTCAGAATCTTTTAGCATTCTCTTCAAAAAAAGAATCTTATGTTTATTTTTTTGATCAATTACATTTATTACACTATATATATCTTCGATTTGAGATTCAGAAAAGCCTGATTTAATTAGTTCATTCTTTACCCCTTCACTGCCAATCTTATCCAATTTATCCAATGCTACAGTAAATTCAATAAATTTATCTTTAGCATTAATCGTCTCTGCAATACCCAACAATACTTTTCTATTATTGATTTTAATAACAGCATTAATGTTAAGTTTTTGAAAAACCTGATCAATTATTTGGATAAGTTCAACCTCGTTTAACATCGAATTGCTACCAATAACATCTACATCGCATTGGTAAAACTCACGATAACGGCCTTTTTGTGGTCTGTCGGCACGCCATACCGGTTGAATCTGGTATCGTTTAAAGGGAAAAGTTATTTCGTTTAAATGCTGCACAACAAAACGGGCAAAAGGAACAGTTAAATCGTAACGTAATCCTTTTTCTGAAATTTCTAAAGCTAACTTACTTGATTCAGCTTCTGTTAAATTTGTTTTTACTTTTGAAAGGTAATCACCTGAATTTAAAATTTTAAATAAGAGTTTATCTCCTTCTTCACCATACTTACCCAGTAAAGTCGAAAGATTCTCCATAGAAGGAGTTTCAATAGGCAAATAACCAAATCGTTTGAAAACTTCTTTTATGGTATCGAAAATAAAATTCCGTTTCACCATTTCAGAAGGCAAAAAATCACGGGTACCTTTTGGAACAGATGGTTTTTGTACAGCCATATTTGTTCTTTATTAAAATTATTTTCTGCAAATATAGAACAAAATTAAAGTGATCTAAAATGAAAGCTTGATAATGGCTATAGAACATAAAAAGGAGACGTCTTAAAAGGCAAGAACTGTTAACCGCAGAGAGCGCAATGTTCCGATTAATTATCGGGATTCGCAATGATCGCAAAAAGCTATGCTTTGAGGGTTTAGCTTTTGTGTTCTTTGCGCATACTTAGTGAACTTAGCGGTTAAAATACTTTTGAGACATCTTCTTCATAATCAAAAATAACAACTCAATGTGAGTTGCGTTTAAATAACGAGAGAATCGATTATTTCAACAAAAAACACTCTTATTAAGGCACGGAATTATGGAAGATTGGAAAAAATGCAACAATTCGCATCGTTCATGTATCCCTATCTTTAAACCCTAATCTTATTTATAATAAATCAAACATCCGATGTCTTGAAGACATCGGATGTTTTGTTATATAATGGCCCTCAAAATCATCTATTTCTTTTTAGCCATTTGCTTAAAATCTTTATCCAGTATACCATCGAAGTTTTTACCTTTTTCAACCCAGTGATAATTAAAATAATAAAAATTGGCATCTTGTGCTCCAATAATTATTTTGTAGCAACGTGCTCTCAATCGTGTGCCTTGTGGGCCTACTTTATGTAAAAAGGCAACTCCAGGATCGCGGTTAGTGATTGCTTCTTCAACTTCCTCACGGGTAACAAACTTTACTTTGTATGGATAAATCTTTTTGATTTTTGCCTCAGTATCGATATTTGGCGCAACCTCATCTTTTACTACATAAAGAGTCTTTTGTTTTATATCCTTTGTATTTTCATTGTAATACTCGAAAATATTCTTCTTAATCATGCCAGGATTATTTTTCATGTTTTGAACATGAGTTTGCATGAATCGAACCAATGCCTCCATTTTATATGTCCAAAATTCTTCATCAACTTCAGTATACGCTAATGGAATAGCCGCAATATCAGGCAAATCTTCAAATCCATCTAAGCCTTCTTTCCCAATAAAGATACTTAAGAAATTGTAACGAACTTTTGTTTTATCATTTTGAAAAACAACCTGTGTCATCATTAAAAAAGACTTATCCTGATCGTTATACATTTCTTCGAATTGATCTAAGGAAATAAACTCATACTCGGTAATTGTCCATGCTTTTTTTACAGCCTCCTGAATTTTAAAATTATATTCAGCTATAGGATTTGTTTCTAAAACAACATAAAGTTTCGAGTTCAAAAACTGGTTTAAATCAGCTTCGGTAGGAAGATACTCTTGTGCATTTAATGAAAGAGTTGAAATTCCGATAATAATTGCTAAAATTAATTTTCTCATATGCTTATTTTTAAAATTGTTTTTTAATTATTCAACTAATATAATAAATCTTATTAAAAGCTTTTTAATAATCCATGTTTATTATCCGTTAGATTTATACTGATATTTTATTCATAAAATAAAAGCATAAGTACCATTAATTGTGCCATAATTACTTGTAATTATCAAAGAATATCATGAATTTGTCAAAAAATTTGTATATTTAAAATATGCAAAGGAATATTATATAGTATATTTCAGTAAATTTACAAAAGTAATTTCATTAAGCATATATTTTTCTTTTAACTAAAAGCTTAAGTTTCTATGAATTTTATCGATAAAATAATAAAACTTTGTACAATAAGTACCGACAAAATAGATTCAAATAGTGAGTATTTTCATAAAGCGACTATTTTCAACTTTTATAGTTTTATTTCGCTATTACTACTTGTAATTTTTAGTGTAATAAGCATTATTCTTAATAATACTATATTGTTATATGTTTTATCTACTTTATTTATTGTAGTCACAATAAACTTATTAGTATTCAGGAGAAAAGGCAATTATCCTTTAGCATCAAATATTTTTGCGATTTTATTTTCGTTGTTTTTGATTTGGATGTTACATTCCGGGATTATTAACAATCAAGGTATTATGTTTTACACTATTTATCCGGCAATAATAATTCACCTGCTTGGGAAGAAACGTGGAAGTTTGATGTCTCTTGTATTTTTTGTATTGTCGGGTATTACTATATTATTACCATCAATTTTCAACTTTTCTATCGAATTTTTACTATCGAACCAGGTACTTTTTGTTTTGCTTTATGCTGTTTTCTTTATTTTTATTAATATCTATGAAAATATCACAGAAATCAGGATGGCAGAATTAAATGTGGAGATTCAGAAGGCAAAACATGAAACCCGTGCTAAAGAAGAATTTATTTCAAAAATTTCGCATCAAATAAGAACTCCTTTAAATAACCTGGTAGTTGTAACAAACATAGTTAATACCTTTGATTTAGACGAAAAACAAAAGGATCTTATTGACACAATACAGGCTTCAACAAATAATCTTGTAAATGTTGTAAATAACATAGCGGAGATTTCAAATGTAGATTTACTGCAAAGCAAAAATTACAACCAGATTTTTAATCTTGAAGCGACTATTAAAAATACAATCAATTTATTTACTAATGAAGATTCAAGCGATATTCATTTCCCATTAAAAATGTCTGAAGATATTACCTTTCAGCTTTTTGGTGATCCTGTGAAAATCAAACAGGTTTATTTAAATATGATTGAAAATATTCTGAAAAAATCTAAAAGTGGTAAAAAAACAATTGAACTTGAAATTAAAAAGTTAAGTGAATCGAATGAAATTGTTGAAATACTATTTAATATTTCAACAAACGATTTGGTGCAAATTCCTGAAATAACAAAAATCCAAAATACAGAAAAATCTAAGAAAGGAAGAAATGCTGCTATAGTAAAATTATTGGAATTTAATATTGTGAATAGAATAATTGAATCCTTAGGAGGTTCAATAGAATTTAAATTTACCCAGGATAAATTTGAATTAAAATTTATATTAAAATTCAAAAAAGGGGAATCATTCCTTGATGAGAGAATATTATCCAAAGAAAGTACTTTCCCAAAAATCGAAACAGGAATACAGGTTACACTTAAAGATGCCAATGTGCTTTTAGTAGAGGATAACCTTATTAATCAAAAGATAGTGCTTTTAAGCCTGAAAAAAGCTGTCAAAACAGTTGATGTAGCAAATAATGGTAAAGAAGCACTAGACAAGTTCGGATCGGCAAAATACGATCTTATTTTAATGGATATTCAGATGCCAATAATGAATGGAATTGTTGCTACTAAGAAGATTCGAAGTATTGAAAAAAGCACAAACACACATACCCCAATAATCGCTATAACTGCAAATGCTTTGTTAGGAGACAAGGAAGAATGCCTTGCTGCCGGAATGGACGATTATATTAGTAAACCATTTCAGATTGAGACATTGATAAATAAAATGGAACAACAACTAACAGAGATTGACTCCTAAATCACTATAAAAGTTGGATAAAACTGTAAATGTAGTTATATGTAAAAATTGTGGTAATAAGTTCGAAGGTAATTACTGCAACATTTGTGGACAAAAGATAATTAACAATAGATTTACTTTTGGTGTTTTTTTCAAAGATGCTATAGAAAACATATTTAACCTGGAATCCGGATTCTTCTTTACCATTCAGCAGCTTTTATTAAATCCCGACAAAACCATTAAAGAATATCTTTCAGGAAAGACAAAAGTTTATTTCAATCCAATTAAGTTCTTACTTGTTGTTGCAGGTATAAGTGCATTATTTGTCATAATAAGTAAAACCTATGATAACTCTATTCAGCTTACAACCAATCTAACAAACAATCTTATAGAACAATCAGAAGAATTACCTCCATTTGCAATTAAATTGATGGCTTTTCTAAAGACTTATTTAAATGTAATAATGATTATAATAGTTCCATTTTACGCCTTTAGTTTTAAACTTTTATTTTTCAGAACAAAATTATACTACACCGAACATTTAATAATTAACTGTTATGCATTTGGAATTGGACACTTACTAAGTATAATAGTTTCATTCATATTTTTATTTATACCAAATTCGACAGCCATTGATATGGTTTCAGGATTTATAATACTGCTGGCTGTTTATATCTATTTTTATCAAAGAATAACAGAAAGAAAGCTTTTGGGAACAATTTTATTCTCAATATTTTCTATGGTTATTGGTTTTTTACTTTTTGTAGTAATTTTTAATTTACTGATTTTTGTTACAGTATTTATAGTAAAAAAATATACACATTTATTATAGTAAATAACTTACTCCAATTCAGGTCTAAATCCAACAATTAGTACATCGTCAACCTGTTCGTGTTCACCTTTCCAGTCTTCAAAACTTCTATCAAAATAAGTAAGCTGCTGTTCAAGAGGTAATTTATGAATTGTAAGAAGTAAGTGCCTGAATCGACGATATTTATATTTTTTCCCATCAGACCCACCAAACTGATCTGCATAACCATCGGAGAACATATAAAATATATCGTCTTTCTGAAGTTTAATTCGGGTTTTAGTAATTTCTTCATTTTCACCCTCGTCTAACAAACCAACAGAAAATCGATCACCACGAATTTCTTCTATCTTATTATCCCGAATTAAATACAACGGACGAAAAGCTCCTGAGAATTCAATTTCTGCTTTCTTTTTATCAATTACACAAAATGCAATATCCATTCCATCCTTTATCTTAATTTTCTCTGTTGTTTTTCCAAAAGTTGTAGCAACTCCATTATTTAAATTCCATAAAATCTTATCTGTTTCATCGATCTTCTGATCCTCAATAATATTTCTTAACAACTCAAATCCAATAATCGACATAAAAGCACCCGGAACACCATGTCCGGTGCAATCTACAACTGCAAGAAAAGTTTTATCATTTCTCTCTTTTATCCAGTAAAAATCACCACTTACAATATCTTTAGGTTTATATAAAATAAAGGATTCGGGCAGAATCTTTTTAAATTGTTCCATTGTCGACATTAAGGCTTCCTGAATTCTTTTAGCATAAATAATACTATCAGTAATGTTTTTGTTTTTTATAGAAAGCTCCTCCTTTTGCCTGGCAACCTGCTTTGCTATAAGCTCTTTTTCTTTTAATTCCTGATTTGATCTTCTTAAACTTCTTGTTCGATACTGAAAAAACCAAACTATAAATCCAACCAATAATATAATATAAACAATCTTTGCAAACTTTGTTTTCCAAACTGATGTCAAAACAACGATTTTCAAACTTGCTCCTTCTTCATTCCATATATAATCACTATTGGAACCTTTTACTTTAAAATTATATTTGCCTGAAGGCAAATTAGAGAACGTTGCATAACGCCTGTTTCCTAAATTTATCCATTCTTCCTCGACACCTTCAAGCTTATAAGCATAATTATTTTTTTCGGGATTTGTAAAATCCAATACTGCAAATTCAATGGTAATCAGGTTATTTGTGTGCGAAACTTCAATTTGTTTATTTTCTCCAATAGCTATTTTTTTTGAAGTTTTCTCTGAAAGAACCTCAACAGAAGTTATTTCAATATTAGGTATCTTTTGGTTTATAACAACTGAATCCGGATAAAAAGAATTGTATCCGGCAATACCTCCAAAAAATAATTCTCCAGATTCTGACTTATATGAAGCTCCATGATTAAATTCAAAGTCTTGCAAACCATCTGTTACACCAAAATTGCTAAACTTCTCTGTTTTCGGATTAAACTTAGAAATCCCCTTGTTTGTACTCATCCAAAAATTACCGGAATCATCTGGTAAAATCGTGTATATTAAGTTGTTTGACAAACCATCTTTTTCAGTATACGTTTTGATTTTTTCAGTTTCTAAATCGAATCTGTTTAATCCGGCATTAGTACCAACCCACAAATTATTATTCAGTGTATCTTCGTACAAGCATAGTATGTCATTACTGCTTAAACAGTCATCACAATTATAATCCGGTCGGGTATATCTTCTTTGAGTATTAGATGATAAATTTATATGACTCAAGCCTTTTTCAGTAGCAACCCATAAATTCTTATTTTTATCTAGTAAAATATCATATACAATATCCGATCCCAAGCTACTTGAATCTTCAGGATTATGAAAATAACTTTTAATAGTATCTTGTCCTATCTGGTGCAAACCAAATTTTGAACCTACCCATAAGTTGTCGTAATCATCCTCCAATATATCAAATATCCTATTATTCTTAAAAGTATTAAGGCCTTTTACTCTATCAATTTCTTCGAATCGTTTGGTTTTACTATTAAAGAAACTTAATCCGTTTTGTGTTCCAATCCAGATACCACCTTTTTTATCTTCAAATATTTTATGTATATAATCGTTGACAATTCCACTATTACCTGTATTATAGCGTATTACCTTTTCGTTTTCGGGATTAAACAAATGTAAACCAGTACCCCATGTTCCAATCCAAACAATATTATTTTTTGTATAAATTGACGTTACATAATTGTTAGAAAAAAGTGGTACATTATCTTTTGTTTCATTAAATAATTTAAACTTTTTTCTTTTATCTTCAATTTTAAGTAATCCTTGTAATGTACCAACCCATATTATATTTGTTTGATCTTGTATGATATCAGTAACTAAAGTAGTAAGTATAATTTCATTATCAGACAAAAATCTATCATAAACTGTAAAGGTTTCTGTTGCTTTATCGAATTTATTTAATCCATCATCGGTAGTAATCCATATATTTCCTTTATTATCTTCATATATATCATTTATAATATTATTACTCAAGCTTTTGAGATTGTCATAATCGCTATAATACCTTATAAATGTTTCTGTTTCCCAATCAAATTTATTTAAGCCCCCTTCTGTTCCTATCCATAAATTATGGTCCCTGTCTTCAAAAATAACTTTGACCTTATTGTTGCTTAAACTTGATTTATCACCGGGATCATGACGATATCTTTTAAAAATTTCCAGTTTCCTGTCGAAATAATTTAACCCATCTTTTGTTCCAACCCAAAGCTGATTCTTATGATCCTCGAAAATTGAAAATTTAGCATTTACAGAAATGAAATTAAATACATCGTTATAATGCTCATAATGTCTGAATTTATTGCTTCGCAGATTTAATCTTGATAAGTAATTCTCGGTTTTAATCCATACATATCCACTTTTATCCTGGTAAATATCGTATATCTCATCTTCTCTAATACTATTTATATCCTGAGGATTAAATAAATAATGAGTAAACTTTTTAGTGTAAATATTATACTTATTAAGTCCTATATTAGTGCCAATCCAGATATCTCCATCGGCATCTTCATAAATACAATTAATAAAATTATTAGATAAAGAGTTTGAATCCGAAGGTTCATTTTTGAGAATCTCAAAAGTGTAACCATCGAATCTATTAAGACCATCCTGTGTGCCAATCCATAAAAACCCGCGACTATCCTGAATTAAACAATTTATACTAGTTTGAGACAAACCACTTTCAATAGTAAATTGATCAACACTTAATATTTGTCCCTGAGAATTAGCAATATGAAAAAAAGGGGAAAGCCCTACAATAAAAAGAGTTAATATGGATAATCGGAGTCTCATTTATATATTGCTAATTTAATATTTAATAATATGAAAGCAAAGTATTGACTTCAGATACTTACTAACTAGAGTCCGTCTATAAAGTCCGATTTCTTCGTTATGTTTGCCTTCAAAATGGTTATTTACAAAAGTAAACTCCTATTTTTCAGGCTTCACAAGCCTCGAACTCGAACTTTCTAGTTCAGACTCTTGACTTTATGGACAGACACTAACTACACTATTAATCTTTTGCAGTTGCTCCCTTATTGATGTTTAGTTTTCGATATTTTAACGAAGGTGATTTAATAAAATCTCCCAATCCCAATGCACCCCATTTCTTATCAATCTTAATAATTGTTTCATCATCTGAAACAACAATATTTGGCCATTCTCTTTTAAAATCGTCCTTTTTTAATGTTTTTTTTGTAGCATCAATAAATATTTTGGAATTACTATTTTTACTTGATTTAAAAATCATTGAATCTCTTTTAGGATCAATATTGCCGGATCCGATCCATGTAATCATATTTAAATCACGGACATCAACACGATCATCAACCAACACAACAAACTTAACCGAATTTAGTGTACTTTGTTCCGATATTCTTTTTATTGTTTCTTCAACTTGCTGCTTACTTTCCTTTTTTATTGAAATAATCATAATTCCCTGATCACGCATTAGGTTCCAATCTGTGATTTCAGGAAACTGTCTTTTCAATTCATCCAGGTCGATATTTGCTGGGATTTGAATAGATTTATTCTCATTTTCGTCTAGTTCTTCATTAAATTTATTAGTTGCATCAATTCCCATTTTACTTCCATAAGTAAATTTTGAAGCAGAATGATCAAGTACATCCATTGGGCCACTGATAAAATGTAAATCATTTTGTGGATCAACATTTTTATATATAAGCTGAATAAGCATTTTATAATCGTGAATATCAATATCCTGATCAACAACAATCATAATTTTATTAAACATCATTTGTCCGGCTCCCCACAGAGCATTCATTACTTTAAAAGCCTGCCCCGGATAAGTTTTGTGTATTTTGATTATGGCAATATTATGAGCTACTCCTTCAAATGGCAAATCATAATCCATTATCTCTGGCAAGAGGGCTAGTCTAATTGGTGCTAGAAATATGCGTTCGGTTGCTTTACCAATCCATGCATCTTCCATTGGAGGGACACCAACAATTGTAGCCGGATAAACAGCATCTTTTTTATGAGTTATGCATGTAACATGAAACTTAGGATACCAATCTGCTAAAGAATAAAAACCAGTATGATCACCAAAAGGGCCTTCCCAAATAAAATCTTCTTCAGGATCAACATAGCCTTCGATAATAATGTCTGCATCAGCCGGAACTTCAATATCCTGTGTAATACATTTAACAAGTTGAACTTTTTGTTTTCTTAAAAATCCTGCCAGTAAAAATTCGTCAACATTATCGGGCACAGGAGCAGTTGCAGCATAAGTATATGCAGGATCTCCTCCCAAAGCAACAGCAATTGGCATTTTCTTCCCAAGCTTTTTATACTCCTCGAAATGACGGGCTCCTACTTTATGTTTATGCCAGTGCATACCGGTTAAGTTTCTTTCAATAACCTGCATTCGATACATTCCGACATTTCGAATACCTGTATTTGGATCTTTAGTTATTACCATTGGCAATGTTACAAAAGGGCCGCCATCCTCAGGCCAACATTTTAATATTGGCAATAAATTTAAATCAGGATCATTATAAATAATATCCTGACACTTTCCTTTTCCAGAAACAATTTTAGGCATCCATGAAGAAATACTTGAAAGTCTGGGTAAAAGCTTTAGTTTATCAAAAATATTTGTTTTTGCACCTGTTAAATCATTAAATATATTTTCTATTTCTTCACTAATATCATCCAGTTTATCAACACCTAAAGACATACATATTCTTTTTTCAGAACCCATTGCATTTATCAAAACAGGAAATTTAGTTCCCGTATTTTCAAAAAGCAAGGCTTTACCTCCTCCAGGTGATTTAGATATACGATCAACTATTTCTGTTATTTCTAACTCAGGATTTACAAACTCTTTTATCCTAATAAGCTCATTTTCAATATCAAGCTTCTGGATAAAATGATATAATGATTTATAAGACATAAAAACTATTTGTGAGTAATCGTGAAATATACGAAAAAATAAAAAAGGCTGACATCCCGTCCCGATAATTATCGGGATCGGGACCAGCCCTTAAATTCAATAAATAATATAAGCTATAAGAATTTAAAATTTTTACCTAAATATATTGCAGAATCGCCCAATGCTTCTTCAATTCTTAACAACTGGTTGTATTTAGCAATTCTATCTGAACGGGATGCAGAACCGGTTTTAATTAAGCCGGTATTCAAAGCAACAGCTAAATCCGCAATTGTTGTATCTTCAGTTTCTCCTGAACGATGGCTAATAACTGAAGTATATGCGTTTTCAGTTGCTAATTTAACCGCATTAATTGTTTCAGTTAAAGTTCCTATTTGATTTACTTTAATTAAGATTGAATTTGCAACATTTTCTTGAATACCTCTTGACAATCGCTTAACATTTGTTACAAATAAATCATCTCCAACAATTTGAACTTTATGGCCAATAGCTTTATTTAATTCACTCCATCCTGTCCAGTCATCTTCATCTAATCCATCTTCAATTGAAAGAATAGGATATTTTTCAACCCACGCTTTCCAATAATTAACCAGGTCTGAAGTAGTTAAATCCTGATTTGTTGATTCGAAATGATATACCTTTTTTTCCTTATCATAAAATTCTGAAGCGGCAGCATCCAGAGCAATATAAATATCTTTACCAGGTTTATATCCTGCTTTTTCAATTGCTTCTAATACAACCTCAATTGCTTCTTCATTTGATGAAAGATTTGGAGCAAAACCTCCTTCATCACCAACATTAGTTGAATGTCCTTTTGATTTAAGAACAGCTTTTAGATTATGAAATATTTCAACTCCCATTCTTAATGCTTCACTAAATGTCTCAGCACCCACAGGCATAATCATAAATTCCTGAATATCAATCTTATTATCAGCATGCTGACCACCATTTAAGATGTTCATCATTGGGATAGGCAATGTATTTGCGCTTACGCCTCCAATATATCTGTATAATGGTAATCCGTATTCAGTTGCAGCAGCTCTTGCAACAGCAAGAGAAACTCCAAGCATTGCATTTGCACCTAAATTTGATTTGTTTTCAGTTCCATCAAGTTGAATAAGCGCATTGTCAATTCCTGTTTGATCATCAACGAAATATCCTTTTAATTCATCGTTGATTATTGTATTTACATTTTCTACAGCCTTTGTAACACCTTTACCTAAAAACTGTGATTTATCTCCATCTCTTAATTCAACAGCTTCGTGAATTCCTGTTGATGCTCCTGAAGGAACTGCAGCCCTGCCAATATAACCTTCATTAGTCATAACTTCCACTTCGACAGTTGGATTTCCTCTTGAATCAAGAATTTGTCTTGCATGTATACCCGCAATTTGTCCCATAATAATATATTTTTAAAATTAGAATTTTGTAAAAATAAATAAGCTATCAAAGTTAGTGAATTTTAAACATTTTAAAGAATAGTAAAGTTCAATTAATTCATAAAAAAAGGGCGGAAATTCCGCCCTTCTCTAATATGTTTGAATAAATATTTTATTCTTCTTTTTTCTTTTCGCTTTTGTCTTCTTCCTTCTTTTCCTTTTTTGCAGGAGCCTTATCAGCTTTCTTCTCTACCTTTATTTCTTCTTTCTTCGCTTTAACAGGTTTTTCTGTTTTTTCCTTCTTAGGTTCTTCCTTTACAGCTTCCTTAACTTCTTCTACTTTTTCTTCAACAACAGGAGCTTTCTCTGCTTTAACATCTTCAGTAGCTGGAGTCTCTTCAACTTTTACTTCATCTTTCGTTTCAACTTCTTCAGCAGCTTCAACTTGTTCAGTTGCCTGAGCAGTAGTTTTCTTACTTCCTCTTCTACGTCGTGTAGATTTAGCTTTAGTTTCAGATTTAGCAGCAAGAAGATTTTCGTTATAATCAACTAATTCGATAATACACATATCCGCATTATCACCTAAGCGATGTCCTGTTTTCAATATTCTTGTATAACCACCTGGTCTGTCAGCAATTTTACCACTTACTTCTCTAAAAAGTTCTGTTACAGCTTCTTTGTTTTGTAAATGCTTGAATACAAGTCTTCTTGAGTGAGTTGAATCATCTTTTGCCTTTGTAATTAACGGCTCAACGTACATTCTAAGAGCTTTTGCTTTTGCAGTTGTGGTAGTAATTCTTTTATGTAAAACCAACGACGCTGCCATGTTTGCCAACATTGCCTCCCTGTGTGCTTTCTTTCGCCCTAAGTGGTTAAATGATTTTCTATGTCTCATCGTTTTTACTCTTTGTCTAATTTATACTTAGTTATGTCCATCCCAAATGTAAGATTCATTTGGCTAAGTAAATCTTCTAATTCAGTTAATGATTTTTTACCAAAGTTTCTAAACTTTAATAAATCGTTCTTATTATATTTAACCAAATCTCCTAATGAATCTACTTCAGCAGCTTTTAAGCAGTTCAATGCTCTTACTGAAAGATCCATATCAACCAACCTGGTTTTAAGAAGCTGACGCATGTGTAAAACTTCTTCGTCAAACTCTTCATTTTCATACTTTTCATCTGAATCCATTGTAATCTTTTCATCAGAGAATAACATCAAGTGATAAATGAGAATTTTTGCAGCCTCTTTTAATGCTTCCTTTGGATGAATAGAACCATCTGATTCGATTTCGAAAATAAGTTTTTCAAAGTCAGTTTTTTGCTCCACACGATAATTCTCAATTGAGTATTTAACGTTTCTTATAGGAGTAAAAATTGAATCAATTGCTATCACACCAAATTCGCTGTCAACGGGTTTGTTTTCTTCAGACGGAACATAACCTCTACCTTTATTTATAGTGATTTCCATTTGAAGTTTTACATCCGATTCCATTTCACAAATTACGTGATCAGGATTTAAAACTTTAAAATTGGTTGAAAAATTATTTATATCTCCGGCTTTAAATTCATTCTGCCCTGTAATAGTAACAGAAAATTTCTCGTCTTCTGCTTCTTCTACATTACATTTAAAACGTACCTGCTTTAAGTTCAGGATTATTTCACTTACATCTTGAACAATACCAACTAATGTAGAAAATTCATGTTCTACACCCTCAATTTTTATTAAAGTGATGGCATATCCTTCTAATGATGATAAAAGAATCCTTCTTAAAGAATTGCCGACAGTAATTCCATATCCAGGTTCTAAAGGACGAAATTCAAACTTACCATAGGTTTCGTTTGCTTCGACCATTATGACTTTATCGGGCTTTTGAAATGCTAAAATTGCCATAAATAATGAGTAATTATTATTATTTTGAATATAATTCTACGATTAACTGTTCTTTAATATTCTCAGGAATTTCTGATCTTTCAGGAATATTTAAAAATTTACCTACCATTTGATCGTTATCCCATTCTAACCAAGAATATTTGTTGTAACGAGCTGATGCCAAGCTATTGGTAATAGCTTCAAGAGATTTAGATTTTTCTCTTACACCAACAATATCGTTAGACTTAACAGTATACGATGGAACATTTACAACATGTCCATTAACTGTAATGTGCTTGTGAGTAACAAATTGCCTAGCAGCAGCTCTTGTAGGAGCAACACCCATACGAAATACCACATTATCTAAACGTGATTCTAATAATTGCAATAAGTTTTCACCAGTAATACCTTTCTTTCTTGATGCTTGTTCAAACAAATTAAAGAATTGCTTTTCCAAAACACCATAAGTGTATTTAGCTTTTTGCTTTTCCATTAACTGAACACCATATTCAGAAACTTTTTTTCTACGCTTATTCCCGCCTTGTTGTCCGGGAGGATAATTTTTCTTCTCGAAATGTTTATCAGGTCCGTAAATCGGTTCTCCTAATTTTCTCGCTATTTTCGACTTTGGTCCAATATATCTAGCCATGAATCTTAATATTAAACTTTTTATTCAACCTCAAAATACTTATCAACACTTGTTATACTCTTCTGCGTGATGGTGGACGACAACCATTATGTGGTAATGGAGTAACATCAACAATTTCCGTTACTTCAATTCCTGCATTATGGATGGTACGCATAGCAGATTCTCTGCCGGAACCTGGTCCTTTAACATACGCTTTTACTTTTCTCAATCCTAGATCGTAAGCTACTTTTGCACAATCTTCAGCAGCCATTTGTGCTGCATAAGGAGTATTTTTCTTTGATCCTCTAAATCCCATCTTTCCGGATGAAGACCAGGAAATTACCTGACCATTATTATTCGTTAACGAAATAATAATATTATTAAAAGAAGCATGAATGTGCACTTGCCCTGTAGCTTCAACCTTTACAACTCTTTTTCTAGATGATCCAGTCTTTTTTGCCATTTCTTAACTATTATTTAATTGCTTTCTTTTTATTAGCAATCGTTTTTCTTTTTCCTTTTCTGGTTCTCGCATTATTCTTTGTACTTTGTCCTCTAACAGGAAGACCAATACGATGGCGAATACCTCTGTAACATCCAATATCCATTAATCGCTTAATGTTCATTTGAGTTTCTGAACGCAATGCACCTTCTACCTTACACTTTTCGTTCACGACTTCTCTGACTTTAGCAATATGCTCGTCATTCCAGTCTTTTACTTTAATGTCATGATCAATTCCCGCTTCATCTAATATTGATTCTGCAGTACTACGACCAATTCCGTAGATATAGGTCAATCCTATAACACCTCTTTTATTCTTTGGTAAATCTACTCCAACAATTCTTGCCATAAATCTTTTTTAATTAAAGTACAAAAATAATAATTTATCCCTGACGCTGTTTAAACTTGGGATTTTTTTTGTTAATAACGTATAGTCGACCTTTTCGTCTAACAATTTTGCAATCGCTACTGCGTTTTTTTACAGATGCTCTGACTTTCATTTCTTTATCTTTTTATTTATATCTATAAGTTATTCTACCTTTTGTAAGATCATAAGGAGACATTTCAACCTTAACTTTATCTCCTGGTAAAATTTTAATATAATGCATTCTCATTTTACCTGAGATATGTGATGTAATAACGTGACCATTTTCCAATTCAACTCTGAACATAGCATTTGATAATGCTTCGATTATGGTTCCGTCTTGTTCTATTGAAGGCTGTTTTGCCATAAATTATATCTTATTTTTTGTAATTTCTTCTATATAATCAAATGTTGATAATATTTCAGCTTTACCTTTATCAACAACAACTGCTAGTTCATAATGTGCAGAAGGTTTACCATCGATTGTTCTAATAGTCCAACCATCATTATCTTGTTTTATGTGTTTGCCTCCCATGTTAATCATAGGTTCAATACACAAAACTAATCCTTTTTTTAACAAAACACCTCTGCCTCTTTTTCCATAATTGGGTACTTCCGGAGCCTCATGCATATTCTTTCCTAATCCGTGTCCGACCATTTCGCGAACAACTGAATATCCGGCATTTTCCGCATGAACCTGAACAGCATTACCTATATCTCCAACTCTTTTCCCTTCAACAGCATTTTCTATTCCTTTAAATAAGGATTCTTTGGTCGTTCGAAGCAAATTCATTACTTCTTCGCTAACTTCACCTACAGGAAAAGTATATGCTGTATCACCATAATAGCCTTCCATATAAGTACCACAATCAACCGAAATAATATCTCCGTCTTTTAAAACATAATCAGAAGGTATTCCATGAACCACCTGATCATTTACTGAAGTACATAAAGTATTAGGGAACCCAGCGTAACCAAGAAATCCCGGCACAGCACCATTGTCTCTAATAAATTCTTCAGCTTGCTTATCCAATTCAAGAGTTGTAACTCCCGGTTTTATAAGTTTTGCTACTTCTGCAAGAGTTTTTGAAACTAACAAATTGTTTCGCCTGATAATTTCAATTTCCTCTTTTGACTTATAAACTAACATCAAAGAACGTTGTAATAAAACATATTATCTTAAATAGCAGAAGCTCCTCCAGCTCTGCCCTTAATTCTTCCTGATTTCATTAATCCATCGTAATGTCTCATTAATAGATGACTTTCAATTTGTTGTAAAGTATCTAAAACAACACCTACAAGAATTAATAATGATGTTCCACCATAAAATTGTGCAAATTGACTATCAACACCCCCAATTTGTGCAAAAGCCGGTAAAATAGCAATAAGCGCTAAAAATATTGAACCCGGTAATGTAATTCTCGACATTATCATATCCAAAAACTCAACTGTCTTACGTCCAGGTTTAACTCCAGGAATAAAACCTCCATTCTTTTTCATATCCTCTGCCATTTGAGAAGGATTTATCGTAATGGCAGTATAAAAATATGTAAAAAGAATTATCATTAGTGCAAATGTAAAGTTATACCAGAATCCAGTAATATTTGCAAACGCAGCAGCGAATCCAGTTAATGCATCAGAATTAGCGAAACCAGCAACTGTTAATGGTATAAACATTAATGCTTGAGCAAAAATGATCGGCATTACACCAGCAGAGTTCACTTTTAACGGTATATATTGTCGAACACCTCCATATTGTTTATTCCCAACAATCCTTTTTGCATATTGAACAGGAATCTTACGAGTACCCTGAACTAGCAGGATTGT
This sequence comes from Bacteroidales bacterium, assembly GCA_021108325.1. Classification (GTDB taxonomy): domain Bacteria; phylum Bacteroidota; class Bacteroidia; order Bacteroidales; family UBA12077; genus UBA12077. The sequence continues at coordinate 19,325 of JAIORB010000147.1, forward strand.
TGCGACAAATACAAAAAACAATATTATCATTTCGAGCAAGAAAGCAACTAATCCACCTCCCTGTGATTCTAATCTGTTAATAAATTCTTGTAAAAATGATTGTGGTAATCTTGCAATAATACCAATCATTATAATTAATGAAATACCATTACCAATACCCTTATCTGTAATCTTTTCACCTAACCACATAATAAACATGGTACCGGATGTTAAAATTACAACTGAAGAAAACCAGAAAAATGTCCCTCTTAATACAAACGCAGCTTCAGGTAATGTATTCTGTAAGTTCTTTAAATATGCAGGTGCCTGCATAATTAAAATAGCTACAGTTAAATATCTGGTAATTTGATTAATTTTTCGTCTGCCACTTTCACCTTCACGTTGTAATTTCTGAAAATACGGAATTGCAATTCCCATTAACTGGATTACAATAGAGGCAGAAATGTAAGGCATAATACCTAATGCAAAAATGGATGCATTTGCAAATGCTCCACCTGAAAACATATTAAGAAGTCCTAACACACCATCGGAAGTTTGTGCTTTTAACGCAGATAATTGACTAGGGTCAATACCTGGCAATACAATAAAACTACCTAATCTATAAATTAATAAAATAAATAATGTATAAATAATACGATATCTAAGATCTTCAATTTTAATTATATTCCTTATTGTCTGTATTAGAGCTCTCATTAAATTATAATTTTACTATAGTTCCTTCAAGTGATTCAATTGCTGCAATAGCTGATTTTGAAAAAGCATGTGCCTTAACTTCTAATTTCTTAGTTAATGTTCCGTCACCAAGAATTTTAATTAAGCTATTCTTCCTTGCTAATCCAGCTTCAACTAAAGTTTCAACATCAATTGTAGTTAAACCTTTCTTTTCAGCCAATTTTTCTAAAGTCTCTATATTAATTCCTTTATATTCCTTACGAGAAATATTTGTGAAACCATACTTAGGTACACGACGCTGCAAAGGCATTTGTCCACCTTCAAAACCAATCTTCTTAGAATATCCAGATCTTGATTTCTGCCCTTTATGACCTCTTGTAGAAGTTCCTCCTCTTCCAGATCCTTGTCCTCGACCAACTCTTTTGTTACTTTTTGTTGAGTTTTCAGCTGGTTTTAAGTTACTTAAATCCATATCTATAATTTCAATTATTCGTTATTATTTTTCTTCAACCTTAAGTAAATGTCTTACCTTAGTAATCATTCCTTGAATCTGAGGTGTGTTTTTTACCTCAATAGTATTGTGCATTTTACGAATACCTAGTGCTTCTAAGGTTCTTTTTTGGCGTTTGGTACTTCCAATTCCGCTCTTTATTTGTGTAACTTTTATCTTCGCCATGAGATTTTAATTAAAGGTCATTATCCATTAAATACTTTGTCAAGGGTAACACCTCTTTGTTCGGCAACAGCTCTAGCATCACGTAATTGTAATAATGCATTTATAGTTGCTTTTACTAAGTTATGAGGGTTACTAGATCCTTTAGATTTTGCAAGAACATCGGTTACTCCAACACTCTCAAGAACAGCGCGCATTGCTCCACCTGCTTTTACTCCTGTACCATGAGATGCCGGTTTAAGAAAAACATGAGCACCACCAAACCTAGAAACTTGTTCATGCGGAATTGTACCTTTATAAATAGGTACTTTTACTAAATTTTTCTTTGCAGCTTCAACTCCTTTTGCAATTGCAGTTGTTACTTCTTTTGCTTTTCCAAGACCGTAACCTACGATACCATCTTCGTTACCAACAACAACAATGGCAGTAAAACCAAAATTACGACCCCCTTTTGTAACTTTCGTTACTCTTTGAATACTAACGAGTTTATCTTTTAATTCTAAATCGCTGGTTTTAACTTTTCTTATATTTGTTGACATAATCTGTTTATCTTAAAATTTAAGTCCACCCTCTCTGGCAGCCTCTGCTAATGATTTTACTCTTCCATGATATAAACTACCATTTCTATCAAATACAACTTCGGTAATCCCGTTTTCCAAAGCCTTTTTAGCTGCTAAATTTCCAACTAACTTAGCTTGTTCTATTTTTGCAACATTACCTTTTTCTGTTACTTCTTTATTTTTTGAACATACAGAAAGCAATGTTTTGCCTTCAAGATCATCAATAAACTGAACATATATCTGTTTGTTGCTTCTAAAAACACACATTCTTGGCCTTGATGCAGAACCACTAATATGCTTGCGAATTCGCCTTTTTATTCTTAATCTTCTATCTTGCTTTGTTAAAGCCATAACTCTTGTTTTTTAAATACCTTATATACTAGCAGATTTACCAGCTTTTCTACGTAATTGTTCACCGACAAACTTAATACCTTTACCTTTATATGGTTCAGGTGGTCTAAGAGAACGAATTTTTGCAGCTACTTCACCTATTAATTGTTTATCTACACTTGTTAAAGTGATAATAGGATTTTGTCTTCTCTCCTGAACTGCTTCAACCTTCACTTCACCAGGTATCTGAAAATGAATATCATGAGAAAAGCCTAAACTAAGCTCTAAAATCTGACCTTTAGCTTCAGCTTTATATCCAACTCCAACTAATTCTTGTTTAAGAGTATATCCTTGAGATACTCCAATAACCATATTATTAACTAATGAACGATATAAACCATGTAATGATTTATATCTTTTTTCATCAGATGGTCGTTCTACAATAACCTTATTTTCTTTTACTCCCACTTTGATGTCAGGATCTACTTGTTGCGAAATCTCTCCTTTTGGTCCTTTAACTTTAACCTCGTTTGTTTCGCTAACAGTCACTGTAACGCCGCTGGGTAAATCAATTGGTAATATTCCTATTCGTGACATTTAGAACTCCTCCTTTTTAATGTACATAACATATTACCTCGCCACCAACGTTTAAAGTACGTGCTTCTTTATCAGTAATAACACCTTTAGATGTTGATAAAATAGCAATACCTAAACCGTTAAGTACTCTTGGTATATCGTTAGTATCTACATATTTTCTTAATCCAGGCTTACTCACTCTCTTTATCGAGCGAATAGCTGATGCTTTTGTTTCAGGGTGATATTTTAAAGCTATCTTAATAGTTCCCTGCTTATCGTCATCTTCGAATTTATACGATAAAATATAACCTTTATCATATAATAACTTAGTTATATCCTTTTTTAAGTTTGAAGCAGGTATTTCTACTACCCTGTGATTTGCCATCACGGCATTTCTTAAACGAGTAAGATAATCTGCTATCGGATCTGTGATCATATCTCTTCTTAATTTAAATTACAATCTACCAACTTGCTTTCTTTACACCAGGTATTAAACCTTTTGATGCCATTTCTCTAAAGGTAATTCTACTAATACCAAACTGTCTCATATAACCTTTTGGTCTTCCAGTGATTAAACATCTGTTATGAAGTCTAATAGGATTAGAGTTCTTAGGCAATCTGCTTAATCCAACATAATCACCTTCTGCTTTAAGTTTTGCTCTTTTTTCAGCATACTTATCGACCAATTTTTGACGCCTTACTTCACGGGCTTTCATTGATTCTTTAGCCATAATTATCTAATTCTTTTTAATATTTTTAAATGGAATACCAAATTTGCGTAATAATGCAAATCCTTCTTCGTCAGTTCGGGCTGAAGTAACAAAAGTTATTTCTAATCCTAAGATTTTGTTGATCTTATCAAGATCAATCTCCGGAAAAATAATTTGTTCCTGAATACCCATAGTATAATTACCACGTCCATCAAATTTAGAACTTACACCATTAAAGTCCCGAATTCGAGGAATAGAAACACTAATTAATCTCTCCAAAAATTCATACATTTTACTTCTACGTAAAGTAACTTTCACTCCAATTGGCATACCTTTTCTTAATTTGAAATTGGATATGTCTTTCTTTGAATATGTCTTAACAGCTTTTTGTCCAGCAATAAGCGTTATTTCTTCCTGAGCAGTTTCAATAAGTTTCTTATCGGCAACTGCCTGACCAACTCCCTGATTAATGATAATTTTTTCCAGGTTAGGAACTTGCATAACACTTTTATACTTAAATTCCTTTTTTAATTCCGGAATAATCTCTTTTTTATATTTGGTCTGTAAAGCAGGCGTATATTCCATTACTTGATTTCCTCTCCTGATTTTTTTGAATATCGCACTAATTTATTTTTATCATTTAATTTTCTACCAATCCTTGTTGGATTTCCGGTAGAAGGATCAACCACCATCAAATTCGAAATATGAATCGGGGCTTCCTTTTTAACGATACCACCTTGTGGATTATTAGCATTAGGCTTAGTATGTTTTGAAACCATATTAACACCCTCAACAATAGCTTTCTCTTTGTCGTAAATCATTTCAAGGACTTTTCCTTGTTGTCCTTTATATTCACCTGCATTTACGTAAACAGTATCGCCTTTTTTAATGTGTAATTTCCTTCGCATGCAGCAATTGTTTTTAATTATAATACTTCTGGAGCTAATGAGATAATTTTCATGTAATTTTCACGTAATTCTCTTGGCATTGGACCAAAAATACGAGTTCCACGAATTTCACCTGCCTCATTTAACAATACAACAGCATTGTTGTCGAAACGAACATAAGAACCATCTGGTCTACGAACTTCTTTTCTAGTTCTAACCACAACAGCACGAGTTACTGTTCCTTTTTTTACTTCTCCTGATGGTAAAGCACTTTTAACAGCAACAACTATTTGATCACCAATAGAAGCATATCTTTTACGAGTACCTCCGAGCACACGGATACATAATACCTCCTTGGCTCCGCTGTTATCAGCTACTGTTAGTCTACTTTCTTGTTGTATCATGACTATTTAACTCTTTCAATTATTTCTACTAATCTCCAACATTTATTTTTGCTCAAAGGTCTGGTTTCCATAATTCTAACAGTATCCCCTATATTGCAAGTATTCTCTTCATCATGCGCAGTAAATTTACTTCTACGTTTGATGAATTTACCGTATTTTTCGTGTTTTACTTTTCGTTCTACAGCAATTACAATGGTTTTATCCATTTTGTTGCTCACAACAACACCAGTACGTTCTTTTCTTAGTTTCCTTGATGTTTCCATTTTAAAAAATTAACTGTTCGAATTTCCGTTTAATTCTCTTTTTCGCAATTCAGTTTTTAATCTTGCAATATTTTTGCGTGTTTCTGTGATCTTCAAAGGATTGTCTAAAGGAGACACAGCATGATTAAGTTTTAGACGAATTAGATGAGCTTTTTCGGTATCGATTCTCTCTACTAACTCCTTTGTTGTCAACTCTCTTATTTCAGAACTTTTCATTTCGCACTAATTTGTTTTTTCAACATAATCACGACTAACGACGAACTTCACAGGTATAGGTAATTTTTGTGCTGCAAGACGCAATGCTTCCTGAGCAACTTTAAATGGTACACCTTCAGCTTCGATAATAATTTTTCCCGGCTTAATAGGAGCAACAAATCCTTCTGGTGCTCCACGACCTTTACCCATACGAACCTCCGCAGGTTTCTTAGTGATTGGTTTATCCGGAAAAACTCTGATCCAGATTTGCCCTTCACGTTTCATATATCTTGTCACAGCTTGTCGAGCTGCTTCAATTTGTCGTCCAGTCATCCAACACTCTGCAAGTGCCTTGATTCCGAAAGAACCAAAAGCAAGCTGATTCCCCCTTTGGGCATTTCCTTTCATCTTGCCCTTTTGGACTCTTCTGTATTTAGTTTTCTTTGGCTGTAACATTCCTAAATAATCTTTAAAATTATCGCCTTATTTTCTTTTTCTCTTATGGAAGCCACCTTTATTCCCTGGCTTTTGGCTTCTAGAAGCACCCAAGTTCGGAGATAAATCTCTTTTACCGAACACTTCACCTTTACAAATCCAAACTTTGATTCCAACTAAACCAACTTTAGTTAAAGCTTCGCTTAGTGTATAATCAATATCGGCACGGAAAGTGTGTAATGGTGTACGTCCTTCTTTATATACTTCTGTACGAGCCATTTCAGCACCACCTAAACGTCCTGATATTTGAACTTTAATACCCTGTGCACCCATTCTCATTGTTGATGCAATTGTCATTTTTATCGCGCGACGGTATGACACTTTGCCCTCTATTTGACGAGCAATTGAGTTACCAACGATAGTAGCATCAAGTTCTGGTCTTTTAATTTCAAATATGTTTATTTGAACTTCTTTTCGGGTTATTTTTTTTAACTCTTCTTTTAACTTATCTACTTCCTGCCCCCCTTTACCAATAATAATTCCCGGACGTGCGGTATTTACAGTAACGGTTATTAGTTTCAACGTTCTTTCAATAACAATCTTAGAAATACTAGCTTTTGCTAATCGAGCTTCAAGATATTTTCTTATTTTATTATCCTCAATCAGTTTGTCAGCGTATTTTCTTCCACCGTACCAATTAGAATCCCAACCTTTAATGATTCCTAATCGATTTGCTATCGGATTTACTTTTTGTCCCATCTATTGTTCTATTTGAGTATCGTTGTTATTTAAATTATCAAGCACTAAAGTCACGTGATTTGATCTTTTTCTAATTCGATGTGCCCTTCCTTGTGGTGCTGGTTGAATTCTTTTAAGCATTCTTCCACTATCAACAAAAACTTCTTTCACTATTAACTTACTATCTTCAATTCGAACACCTTCGTTTTTACCTTGCCAGTTAGAAATAGCTGATAATAGCAATTTTTCCATGCGATTTGAAGCTTCTTTCGAACTATATTTTAATACATCAAGAGCTTTATTTACATCCATCCCTCTAACCATATCGGCTACTAACCTCATTTTCCTAGGTGAGGTAGGGCAATTACGTAATACAGCAAAATATTGATTTTTTTTGCTTTCTTTTATCTGGTTCGCTCTTATTCTTTTTCTTGCACCCATTATAGTCTAATATTTTAATGTCATATACTATTGTCGGTTGTTAACCTTTTCTGGCACCGCCATGTCCTCTATAAGTTCTGGTAGGAGCAAATTCACCTAATTTATGTCCAACCATATTTTCGGTAACATAAACCGGGATAAATTTATTTCCGTTGTGAACTGCAATAGTATGCCCAACGAAATCCGGAGATACCATTGATCTTCTTGACCAGGTTTTAATCACAGATTTTTTACCTGATTCATTCATGTCAAGAACTCTCTTCTCTAATTTAAAATCAATAAATGGGCCTTTTTTCAATGATCGACTCATAGTACTCTATATTTATTTCTTACGTTTTTCTACAATATACTTATTAGAAGCCTTTTTCTTAGCTCGTGTTTTATATCCTTTAGCAGGCATGCCGTTTCTTGATCTTGGGTGACCTCCCGAAGATCTACCTTCACCACCACCCATTGGGTGATCAACCGGGTTCATAACAACACCACGAACTCTAGGTCTTCTACCTAACCATCTACTTCTACCAGCCTTACCGGAAACTTCTAAAAAGTGATCCGCATTGGAAACAGTTCCAATTGTTGCACGGCAAGTAACTAATATCATTCTAGATTCACCTGATGGTAATTTAACAATAGCGTATTTTCCATCACGTGAAGTTAGCTGAGCATAAGAGCCAGCACTTCTTGCTAAAATTGCTCCTCTTCCTGGTTGTAATTCAATATTATGTATAATTGTTCCTAATGGAATATCTGATAAGAATAATGTGTTTCCAATTTCCGGAGCTACATCTTTACCAGACATAATAATCTGATCAACTTTTAATCCGTTAGGAGCGATAATATATCTTTTTTCACCATCTTTATATACAACTAATGCAATACGAGCTGTTCTATTTGGATCATACTCAATACTCTTAACAGTTGCTTCCATTCCATCTTTGCTGCGAAGGAAATCAATAATTCGGTATCTTTTCTTATGACCACCACCTAAATATCTCATGGTCATTTTTCCGTCATTATTCCTTCCACCTGATCTCTTCATAGGAGCCAACAAAGATTTTTCCGGTGTGCTTTTTGTAATTGTATCAAATGCACCGATAACCTTATGTCTTTGTCCTGGTGTAACAGGTTTTAATTTACGTACTGCCATATCAATTAAATATTGCTATAAAAATCTATTTTTTCACCTTCTGTTAAAGTAACAATTGCCTTTTTAAAAGACTTTGCTCGTCCTGCTATTATACCTGACTTAGTATTACGAGATTTCTTTTTGCCTAAATAACGCATAGTGTTAACAGATTCAACTGAAACATCATACATTTCTTCAACAGCTTTTTTAATCTGAAGCTTATTCGCCCTTGTATCCACTATAAAACCATACCTGTTTAAGTCTTCACTTTGCATGGTCATTTTTTCGGTAACTATTGGCTTCAATAAAATATCCATCGTATCAATTTTTACTAAATTCTAAACATTTTATGTAATGGCTCAATTGAATTCTCAACAAAGAGTACAACTGATGCATTCATTATATCATAAGTGGCTAACTCAGAAATAGTTATCACCTTAACATCCCGTAAATTTCTGGATGACAAATATATATTTTTATTTTGTTCAGATAAAACTAAAAGTACTTTTTTATCTGCTACTTCAAGATTATTTCTAAGATCAACAAATTCTTTTGTTTTTGCAGCCTCAAAATTAAAGTCTTCCAGAATCTTAATATTGTTATCGTTAGCTTTATAAGCTAAAGCCGATTTACGAGCTAGCTGTTTTACTTTTTTATTTAATTTGAAAGAGTAATCTCTTGGTTTCGGGCCAAAGACTCTTCCTCCACCTCTCAAAATAGGAGATTTTATACTACCTGCTCTAGCCGTACCAGTTCCTTTTTGTCTTTTGATCTTTCTTGTGCTTCTTTTGCTTTGTGTGTACCCTGACGTTTATTAGCCATATATTGCTTAACATCAAGATAAATAGCATGATCGTTTGGTTCAATCTTAAAAATTGAATCGTTCAAGGTAACCTTTTTACCGGTATCTTTTCCTGTTATATTAACTATAGATAATTCCATTACTTCTGAATAATTAAAACTTCTGAATAATTAAATATGAACCTTTTGCGCCAGGAACAGATCCTTTTACAACTAATAAATTATTCTCTTTAATAACCTTGATAACTTTAAGGTTTATTACTTTAACCTTTTTATTTCCAGTTTGACCAGCCATTCTCATACCTTTAAATACTCTTGAAGGATATGAAGACGCTCCTAAAGAACCTGGAGCACGAAGTCTGTTATGCTGACCATGAGTTTGTCCGCCTACACCATGGAAACCATGACGTTTAACCACACCTTGAAATCCCTTACCTTTACTATAACCAGCCACATCAACCCACATATCTTCATTAAAGATATCGATAGTTACATCTTCACCAAGCTTATAATCCTTAGCGAAATTTTTAAATTCGTGTAAAATTCTTTTAGGTGTTGTACTGGCTTTCTTAAAATGTCCTTTTAAAGGACCACTGGTATTTTTATCCTTTTTTTCATCAAAAGCCAATTGGTATGCGTTATAACCGTCATTTTCAAGTATTTTAACCTGAGTTACAACGCATGGCCCAGCCTCAATAACAGTGCATGGGATATTTTTCCCCTCGGCACTGAAGATGGAAGTCATTCCAATCTTTTTTCCAATTAATCCTGGCATGTTTTTCCTTTTTAACTTTTATTACACTTTTATTTCTACTTCCACTCCACTAGGTAATTCCAACTTCATTAAAGCATCTATAGTTTTTGGTGTTGAACTATAAATGTCTAATAATCTTTTATAAGAAGAAAGTTGAAACTGTTCTCTCGATTTCTTGTTAACGAAAGGAGAACGTAATACCGTAAACACTCTTTTGTGTGTAGGTAGTGGAATTGGCCCACTAATTACAGCACCAGTGGATTTAACCGTTTTCACAATTTTTTCTGCAGATTTATCTACAAGATTGTGATCGTAAGATTTTAATTTAATTCTAATCTTCTGGCTCATCTTTATCCTAATTAAACAAGTTCACTTTTACCTTTTGCTTTCTCAACTATTTCTTTAGCTATTCCTTCAGGAGTTTCTTCGTAATGAGAAAATTCCATTGTTGAAGTAGCTCTACCCGAACTTATTGTTCTTAATACAGTTACATATCCGAACTTTTCGGCTAATGGCACCTTTGCTTTAATAACCCTGGCACCACCTTTATTTTCCATTCCTTCAACCTTACCTCTACGTCTGTTAAAGTCAGCTATGATGTCACCCATATATTCTTCAGGTGTAACCACTTCAGCAGACATTATAGGTTCAAGTAATTTAGGTCTTGCTTTGGTACAAGCATTTTTAAATGCCATTTTAGCAGCTATTTCAAATGATAATGCATCTGAGTCAACATCGTGATATGACCCATCGATCAATGTTACTTTTAAGCTATCAACAGGATAACCTGCTAATACGCCATTATACATTGCTTCTTCAAATCCTTTTTGAACAGCTGGAATATATTCTCGAGGAATATTTCCTCCTTTAATTTTATCAATAAATTGTAATCCTTGGTGGTCTTCATCAACTGGTCCGATCTCAACTTTAATATCAGCAAATTTACCACGACCACCAGATTGCTTTTTAAACACCTCACGATATTCAACCGTTGCTGTGATTGACTCCTTGTAAGCAACTTGTGGCGCACCTTGATTACACTCAACTTTAAATTCACGTACTAAACGATCCAATAATATTTCCAAGTGTAATTCACCCATTCCACTAATTACAGTTTGTCCGGAATCTGCATCAACTTTTACTGAAAATGTAGGATCTTCTTCTGCTAATTTATGAAGGGCAATATTTAATCTATCTAAATCTTTTTGTGTTTTTGGTTCAACTGCAATACCAATCACAGGAGCAGGGAAGTCCATAGACTCTAAAGTTATCTGACGTTTTTCGTCACATAATGTATCACCTGTACGTAAATCTTTAAATCCTACTGCAGCACAAATATCACCAGCTTCGATAACATCTTTAGGATTTTGCTTATTGGCATGCATTTGATATAAACGAGATATTCTTTCACGTTTACCTGTCCTCACATTCATAACATAAGAACCCGCTTTGATTTTTCCAGAATATATTCTTAAGAATGCTAATCGACCCACGAATGGATCGGTTGCAATTTTAAATGCCAGAGCTGCTAAAGGCTCATTAGCATCTGGTTTACGTTCAACAGTTTCGTCATTCTTTGGATTGATTCCTGTAACATTTCCAACATCAAGTGGGCTTGGTAAAAATGCTACTATAGAATCTAATAAACGTTGAACACCTTTATTTTTAAATGCTGATCCGCAAAGCACAGGAGTAATTGTCATCTCGATTGTTGCTTTCCGAATTACAGCTATCATTTCATCTTTGGTAATTGAATCAGGGTCTTCGAAGTATCTTTCTAATAATTCATCATCATGTTCAGCTACTGCTTCAACCAATTTTCCTCTCCACTCCTCAGCTTCATCAACTAATTCAGCAGGGATATCAACCAATTCATAACGAGTACCCATAGTCTCATCATCATGCCAAACAACCGCCTTATTTTCAATTAAGTCAATAACACCAGAAAATGATTCTTCTGACCCAATCGGTATTTGTAATGGAACAGCATTTGCTCCAAGTTTTTCTTTAATTTGACTTACAACTGAGAAAAAATCAGCACCTGAACGGTCCATTTTATTAACAAATGCCATTCTAGGTACATTATATTTATCAGCCTGACGCCATACAGTTTCAGATTGAGGTTCAACTCCACCTACAGCACAAAATACAGCAATCGCACCATCTAAAACACGTAAAGACCTTTCTACTTCTACAGTAAAGTCAACGTGTCCCGGTGTATCAATTATATTGATTTTGTAATCTTGATTCAGATATTTCCAATATGTGGTAGTAGCTGCTGAAGTAATCGTAATTCCCCTCTCCTGTTCCTGAACCATCCAGTCCATAGTTGCAGCTCCATCGTGCACCTCTCCAATACGATGTGTGATACCAGTATAAAACAGAATTCTCTCTGTTGTAGTAGTTTTACCGGCATCAATGTGAGCCATGATTCCGATATTCCTGGTATTTTGCAGCGTTTTACTCATTTCTATTTCTCTAACCTCTTAACCTCTTGTATTATTAAAATCTAAAATGTGCAAAAGCTTTATTAGCTTCGGCCATTCTGTGTGTTTCTTCTTTCTTCTTAAACGCTCCGCCTTCTTCATTAAAAGCAGCCTGTATTTCCTGTGACAATTTTTCAGCCATATTCTTACCACTACGTTGGCGAGCATACTTGATCATATTTCTAATACTGATCGCTGTTTTTCTTTTTGGATTAACTTCCATTGGAACCTGGAACGTAGCACCACCAATTCTTCTACTTTTCACCTCAACCATTGGGGTAATATTTTCTAATGCTTTTTTCCACATTTCAACTGGAGTTTTCTCACTATCCTTATTTTTTGCAGCTAAAATATCCATTGCATCATAAAATATCTTATATGCAAGATTTTTCTTACCATCAATCATAAAATCATTAACAAACCTGGTAACCAAAGTATCGTTATATTTTGGATCTGGTAAAATTATTCGCTGTTTTGGTTTTGATTTTCTCATTTCTCTCTAAACTCTTTGATTTAGTTTATTTTTTTGGTCTCTTAGTTCCGTATTTTGAACGTCTTTGAGTTCTTCCTTCAACCCCTGAAGTATCTAAAGCACCACGGATTAAGTGATATCTAACACCCGGCAAATCTTTTACTCTACCACCTCTTATCAAAACAATAGAGTGTTCTTGTAAATTATGACCTTCTCCAGGAATGTATGCATTCACTTCTTTACCGTTTGTTAACCTTACCCTCGCAACTTTTCTCATTGCTGAATTAGGTTTCTTAGGTGTTGTAGTATATACACGAGTACATACACCTCTCCTTTGAGGACATGCGTCCAAAGCAGGGGCTTTTTTCTTAACCACAATCTGAGTTCTTCCTTTTCTTACTAACTGCTGTATTGTAGGCATATAAACAACTATTTAAATTATTTTTTATAAAATTCGGTTCGCAAAAGTAATTCTTTTTTTTAAAAATCCACAATAAAAGTTAATTTATTTCGTACTTTTCAAATTGCTTACAAAATAATTTTACCTCTCAATTATAGAACACCTTTAAAAAATTCAAAAATCACTGATTCTTATTATTTTAACCAACGAAAATTTTAGTCGGAAAATGCCGCAAAAGTATATACTTTTTTATAATATCACAAAAGAAAACTTACTTAATTTATTTTTTCACATTATTTAGAAAGATTTTTAATATCCACAAGAAATATATTATTAAGACTCCCTGCTTAATTTTTAATATAATATTATAATACATGCACTTGTGTGTTTATAAAAAATTACTATTTTTGAGGCCCATTTATTTAACAATATAATAAATGCTTTGTTTGAAGAAATTGTAAGAAATATATTATTAATTAAATCATTAAATAAATATGAAAACTTATCAAACTGATAAAATTAGGAATATCGCTTTGATTGGTAATGCGGGGTCGGGAAAGACCTCGATTGCAGAAGCTATGCTCTTTGAAGGTGGTGTTATTGATAGGAAAGGAACAGTAAATGGTAAGAATACTGCTTCTGACTATAATGAAATTGAACAAGAGAATTTAAATTCAGTTTTTTCAACTGTTTTATATACAGAATTTAACGACCATAAAATAAATATTATTGACACCCCTGGTGCAGATGATTTTATTGGTGGAGTAATTTCTTCGTTTTCAGCTGCTGATTTAGCAGTAATGTTAATTAATGCACAGCAAGGCGTAGAAGTAGGAACTGAGATACTAAACAGACATTGCGATAAGTATAATAAACCATTAATGTTGGTTTTTAACAAACTGGATCATGAGAATGCTAATTATGAAAAGGCTATTGAATCTGTAAAAACTACTTTTGGAAGTAAAGCTGTAGTAGTTCAGTATCCTGTTTCAAGTGGTCCTGATTTTAATGCAATTATTGATGTACTTTTAATGAAAATGTACAAATTTAATGATGCCGGTGAAAGAGAAATATTAGACATTCCTGCCGATCAGATTGATACTGCAACAGAACTTCATAATACTTTAGTTGAAGCAGCCGCTGAAAACGATGAACCATTAATGGAATTATTCTTTGAAAAAGGATCTCTTGATGAAAATGAGATGCGTAAAGGAATTACTGCCGGATTAATTTCTCGCGGATTATTTCCAATTTTCTGTACTTCGGCTGAAAAAAATTACGGTATTAAACGATTATTAGAGTTTATTACGAATGTTGCTCCATCACCAAATATGCTTCTTGCTTCTAAAACTATTGATGAAAAAGAAATAGAATGTAAAGAAGGTGGTAATACTAATATTTTTGTATTTAAAACATCAAATGAATCTCACATTGGTGAAATAAACTATTTTAAAATTCATTCGGGACAGGTAACTGAAGGGATGGACTTAAACAACAACACTTCGAATACAAAAGAAAGGCTTTCTCAATTATATGTAGTTGCCGGTAAAAACAGAACAAAAGTTTCAAAACTTGTTGCCGGAGATATTGGTGCTGCAGTAAAATTAAAAAACACGAAAACCAATCATACATTATCAGATGCTAAGGATACTGTTAAATTTCCTGAAATTTCTTTCCTTAACTCAAAATACAGAACAGCCATTAAAGCTGTTAACGAATCTGATGATGAAAAATTAGGAGAAACATTAAATAGATTACACGAAATTGATCCAACAATTGAAATTGAATATTCAAAAGAATTAAAACAAATTATCATTTCCGGTCAAGGAGAATACCATTTAAACAATATTGTTAAATGGCATCTTGATAATATTTATAAAATTGAAGTTGAATTTTTAGCTCCAAAAATTCCTTATAGAGAAACTATTACCAAACTTGCAAGTGCAAGCTATCGTCACAAGAAACAATCAGGAGGTTCCGGGCAATTTGGAGAAGTTCATATGGTTATTGAACCTTACAAAGAAGGTATACCAGATCCTACTACTTATAAAGTTAATGGTAAAGACATTAAAGTTTCTGTTAGAAATAAAGAAGAGCTTGCATTACCTTGGGGTGGTAAATTAATATATTATAACTGTATTGTTGGCGGTTCTATTGATGCCAGATTCTTGCCTGCAATTTTAAAAGGTATAATGGAGAAAATGGAAGAAGGCCCATTGACAGGATCTTATGCTCGCGATATAAGAGTAGCAGTTTATGATGGTAAAATGCACCCGGTTGATTCAAATGAAATTTCATTTAAACTTGCCGGACGTCATGCGTTTAGAGCTGCATTTAAGGAAGCAGGACCAAAAATTATGGAACCTATTTATGATATTGAAATTTTAGTTCCATCTGACAGAATGGGTGATGTAATGAGTGATTTACAAGGACGACGTGCTATGATTGAAGGTATGAATAGCGATAAAGGTTTTGAGAAACTAAATGCTAAAGTACCTTTAGCTGAATTGAATAAATACTCAACGGCTTTAAGCTCATTAAGTGGTGGTAGAGCAACTTATACAATGAAGTTTGCTAAGTACGAACAAGTTCCAATGGATGTTCAAGAAAAGCTTATTAAGACATTCGAACAAGAAGAAGAAGAGGGAGAATAGATATTGCAACTATACAAAAACAAAAAAGCTTGGTCAAATTAACCAAGCTTTTTTTATACCTACTTATATTATATATACCCCTTCTTATATTATATATACCCCTTAAAAAAATTAACGAAACAGTCTTATTACGCCAAACATGCTACCTCCACTATTAGAACTTGCACCTTGGTCACCCTCTGCTCCTGTGGCTTGAGTGTTTGATGTTTTTCCCAGATTCTTATTATTATAATAAACATTATCCCATCCCAAGACTTCAACAACAAAAAAGTAATTCCCTGCAGGAGCTTCCCTATTCCCATTTCTCACTTTTCCATCCCAACCTTCCCAGTCGCGAACATCACCTTCAAATTCATGAACAACCTGCCCAACCCTGTTAAAAATTGTTATTTTAAATGATCTTATGGATTGATAATCAGTTAAAATAAATACATTATTATAATCATCATCATTTGGAGTAAATACATTTGGAAACTCAATTACAGATGGTTCCACATTAATATTAAAAAATATCGAATCTCTACAGCCATATTCGCTTTCGCTGAATAATCGCATAATATACGTTTTACCCGAATCGGCAACAGTATAATAATATGTATGTTCAGGTTCAAGCAGAAAATCATCTGTTTTTATTGTATCGATATCATTGTTCCATAATGTATCTCCAAAAAACCAGGTATAATTCTGTCCGTTTAATGATTCATTTGTAAACCGCACCAACAAAGGTGCCGGACCTGATAATTCTGTATCACTACTCCCACTATTAGTTTCTTCCGTTTTATAATCAATTGATGTCCATGAAAAATCTGCTTTTGTTTCAATTGCCGTATATTCAATATCATCCTCAGCCTGACAGCCAAACCTGTCGGTTACCATAACAGAAAAGATAGTGTTTTCCGTAGGAAGTTCAGCAGTACTTGTAAAAGGCCCATTATAACTTCTAAAACCATCGTATTCTGAATTATCGTGAGTCCATTCATACGAATTTATTCTATTTTGAAAAGTGTATGAATCTCCTGTTAATGTATCATAATAATTTAACGGAGTATCAAAGTACATTGTTGTATGGTAATAAGGATCAGTTAATAATGCTAAAAAATCACAATCATTATCGGAGTGAAATTGAATTTCAACATCAATATCAATATTATTATAAATCCAGGCAACATATTCTTGTGTAGTATCAGCATTAGTTAAAACTGCTTTATAACCACCATTTGCTAAATTTGAAATTGTAGAACTTGTTGAATCTGTATTAATTGAAATATCGTCGACAAGAACATCTGAAAAATTATTCATGGTTTCGTTAAACTTGTACCATTCAAAATCATAACCTCCTATACCTGTTGAATCATCTGCAATTAAGCTGCCACCATTTGCATCATCGGTACAAAAAACAAAAACATAATCACTATCTGAATATTCAGTTGCTTCGAAAAAGTCTGCAGGAGCAGAAATCTGACCAAATCCATTCAAACTAAAAATCAACACAAAAAACAATAATAAATATCTCACATTCATCTCAAAAATAATTTCACCTCACATTTATGGAAACTACAATAATAACAATTATCATTCAATAAAATTGTATGGCAAATATGTTTTTTATTATCAATATGAAATATATTAACAAATAATTTTTAGCAAATTAATTTAATCTAAAATGTGTATAAATACTTTCAGGGTATCTTGGTTTGACAAATAATAGAACATATTTTTACATCTTGAAAAATTTTAGAGTAAAAAATTAAAAAGGATTTTTAATAGTGTACGATTATTTACAAGATTTAAACGAAGCACAAAAAGAAGCGGTTATAAATTATCAAGGAGCTTCGTTGGTTATTGCCGGAGCAGGATCAGGAAAAACGAGAGTTCTAACCTACAGAATTACACATCTGCTTGCAAATGGTATTCCCGCTCATAAAATACTGGCATTAACTTTTACTAATAAAGCTGCTGCCGAAATGAAATCGCGTATTGCAAAAATGGTTGGTAATGATGTAGCACGTTTTTTATGGATGGGAACATTCCATTCTGTTTTCGCGAGAATCTTGAGAATGGAAGCTGAAAATATTGGTTACACTTCTAATTACACTATTTACGATACCATTGATTCCAGGAATCTTGTAAAGAAAATTATAAAAGAGCTTGGTTTAGATGATAAAACATATAAACCAAACGAAATTTACGGAAGAATTTCCAGTGCCAAAAATAACCTGGTAACTGCAAAAGCTTATAGTAATAATCAACAGATTATTATTCAGGATCAAAAGGGCAAACGCCCACGTATGGCCGAAATTTATATGATATACGCTAATCGATGTAAAAAGGCGGATGCTATGGATTTTGATGATTTATTACTAAATACAAATCTCCTGTTTAGAGATCATCCTGATATTCTTGAAAAATACCAGGACAAATTCAAATATATTCTTGTTGATGAATACCAAGATACAAATTTTGCCCAATATCTTATTATAAATAAGCTAAGTGCAAAAAACAAAAATATTTGTGTTGTTGGCGACGATGCTCAAAGCATATATGCTTTTCGTGGAGCAAAGATTGAAAATATCCTTAATTTCAGAAATGACTATCCGGGATATCAACTTTATAAATTAGAACAAAACTATCGTTCAACAAAAACCATTGTAGAAGCCGCCAATAGTTTAATAAAGAAAAATAAAGAGCAGATTCCTAAAAATATATATTCCAAAAATTCCGATGGCGATAAAATTAAGGTAATAGAAACCAAAACTGACAAAGACGAAGCCTATACTACTGCACGAGTTATTCAGGATATTGCCATTGAACGCGGATATGACTATAAAGATTTTGCAATTCTGTACAGGACCAATGCTCAATCAAGAAGTTTTGAAGAAGCATTACGCCGTTTTAATATACCATATAAAGTATTTGGAAGTATTTCATTTTATCAGCGTAAAGAAATAAAAGATGTTCTTGCCTATTTCCGTTTGGCTATCAATCAAAAAGATGATGTAGCATTATTACGAATTATCAACTATCCTGCCCGTGGAATAGGACAAACTACAGTTTCCCGAGTTGAAAATTATGCAAATACCCAAAATAAAAATATTTGGGATGTACTAAATGAAATTGACAAAATTCAGATTGGTTTAAATACTGGTACTACTAGCAAATTAGCAAAGTTTAGAACATTAATACAAGGTTTTGCAGAAGATATTAAAAGCCTTGATGCATACGATGCAGCAATGGGAATGGCAAAAGATTCCGGCATACTAAAAGAATTGCACAATCCTGAATCACACGAAGAACAAACAAAATACGAAAACGTTGAAGAACTTTTAAACGGAATTAAAGAATTTGTTGATGAAAATGATGATCCTGATTTTTTTCCTTTGCTGGATAAATTCATGGAGAACGTGGCTTTATTAACAAATCAGGATAACGAAAAAAATGATGATTTTAATAAAGTAACTATAATGACTATGCACTCTGCTAAAGGACTTGAGTTTAAGTACGTCTTTTTGGCCGGATTAGAAGAAGATCTTTTCCCTTCGCCTATGTCATCTGGTTCGCAAAAGGAACTTGAAGAAGAACGCAGGTTATTTTATGTTGCACTTACCAGGGCAGAAGAATCTGTTGTGATTTCTTATGCAAATGAAAGATATAAATGGGGTGTTCCGACAAACTGCCGACCGAGCAGGTTTATAAAAGAGGTTGATGAGCAATATCTTGAATTACCTGAATCATTTTTCGAAGAATCTTTACCATCATTTACCAATAATAATATTTTTGAGAACTCATCGAAACCCCGATTTGAAAAAAGAAAACCGGGAGTAAATGCAACAGCTCCTTTAATAAATAAAAAACTGGTAAAACTTAGTGATGCCAACCGGAAAGATGCTCAAGATAAAATTGATGCAGGTTTTAAACCAGATGATCCATCCATCATTAAAGAAGGCATGATCGTTAAACATAATAAATTTGGATTAGGTACAGTCGAAAAAATCGAAGGAACAGCTCCTAATAACAAAGCTGTAGTAAATTTCGAAGTAGTTGGAGTTAAACAACTATTACTAAAATTTGCCAAATTACAGATTATAAGCAAATAATTAATTTTTAAATCTTTGATTGCTAAATCAAAATAGCTACTTTTGCACAAAATCATTACAAATTATGGAATATAATACAAGCAGAAATAAACTCGTATTACCTGAGTACGGAAGAAATATCCAAAAAATGGTTATGCTTACAAAAGCAGAGCCTGATAAGGAGAAAAAGAAGAAAATGATACAAGCAATAATTGCTATTATGGGTAATATGAATCCACACCTTAGAGATATTGCTGACTTTAAACACAAACTTTGGGATCATCTTGCAATTATCTCAGAATTTGACCTTGATTTAGACTCACCTTACGAACTCCCGGAAATAGAAACTTTAACTGCAAAACCGGAAAAGGTTCCTTATAATACAAAGAATGCCAAATTTAAACATTACGGTCAAACTATTGAAAAAATGGTTAAAGTTGCTGTTGATATGGAAGATGGCGAGTTAAAAAATATACTTATCCAACTTATTGCTAACCATATGAAAAAAAGCTACTTGACATGGAACAAAGAAGCCGTAGCTGATGAACATATATTTAAAGATTTAAAAACTCTTTCTGAAGGGAAAATAGATTTAAATACTGAAGGAACAATACTAAGAGAAACAAAGGATATTTTAGCAAAAAATAAACGCAGAAAAGTTCAAAGAAAGAAATAATTTTCTAACTAAAACTTAACACCTATGAGTTCGTTTGTTGTTAAGGGTGGTAAAAAACTTAAAGGTGATATTTACCCTCAGGGAGCAAAAAATGAAGCACTTCAGATTCTTAGTGCTGTTCTTTTAACACCTGAAAAAGTTACAATCCATAATATTCCGAACATTAAAGATGTAAATAAACTCATTGATTTATTGGATAGCATCGGTGTTAATGTTGAAAAAATAAATGAGTCATCATATTCTTTTACTGCTGAAAAAATAAATTTTGAATACCTGCATTCAGAAGAATACCGGGAAAAATCAACCAGCCTTCGCGGATCAATAATGATGATTGGCCCTTTATTAGCAAGATTTGGGAAAGGGTACATTCCAAAACCGGGAGGCGATAAAATTGGACGTCGGAGAGTTGATACACACTTTATCGGTTTCGAAAAGCTTGGTGCTAAATTCGAGTTCAGTCATAAAAAGAATTCATATAAAGTTAAAGGCAAAAACCTTCGAGGCACAAAAATGCTACTCGATGAAGCTTCTGTTACCGGTACTGCCAACATAATAATGGCAGCTGTTTTAGCTCAGGGTCAAACAGAAATTTATAACGCAGCATGTGAACCATACATTCAGCAACTTTGTAAAATGCTTGTAAGTATGGGTGCGAAAATTTCAGGCATTAGTTCAAACTTACTTACCATTGACGGTGTTAAAGAATTGAAAGGTTGCGAACACACTATCCTTCCTGATATGATTGAGGTTGGTAGTTTTATAGGATTAGCTGCCATGACAGGTTCCGAGATTACTATAAAGAATGTTTCATTCGAAAATTTGGGAATCATACCAAATTCATTTAAGCGTTTAGGAATCAAGCTTGAAAAAATTGGCGATGATATTTTTATTCCGGAACAAAAACATTACCAGATAGAAACTTTTATTGACGGTTCAATAATGACAATAGCCGATGCTCCATGGCCGGGACTAACACCAGATCTTTTAAGTGTTATGCTAGTAGTTGCTACACAAGCAAAAGGGAGTGTTTTAATTCACCAGAAAATGTTTGAGAGCCGTTTGTTCTTTGTGGATAAATTAATTGATATGGGTGCACAAATAATTTTATGTGATCCACACAGGGCTAATATCATTGGATTAAACAATCAAATTCAATTACGAGCAACCGATATGACCTCACCTGATATTCGTGCAGGAGTAGCACTTCTAATTGCTGCATTATCAGCAGATGGAACAAGTACCATTCATAATATAGACCAGATTGATCGTGGGTATCAAAATATAGATGCGCGATTAAATGCCATTGGAGCTGACATTAAGCGAATAAATTAAATATGCCCAAAATTAAATTTAAATTCATACTAACCATAAATCCATTATTCCAATATTCCAGTTAAAACTATAAAATCTAAATCACTAAATATTAACATATTCGACTGACAATTTGCAGCTTAATTGTGTTTATTTTAGATTTTTATTGTCAGGTTTTCTATTATACATTATTTTTGCGTGCCAATTTGACGTAAAAAATCTATTTGGCAAAAATTTTGATATCAATAAAGCCGATTAAATTAACGAATAATCAATTTTCAAAAGAAGACGAAAATGACAAAGAAGACGAAAGATACCATAGAGGAAAAGAAAAAGACTAAAGCTACTCAGCAAAATAAAAAACAAAAGGAGAAGTCTACCCACCTGTCTGCCGAACAGGCAGGCAAGGCAGGTCCGGCAGGCAGTGCTAAAACAAAAAAAGCTAAAAAACCTGCTGATTCCACAGTCGGGGCAGATAAAATAGCTAAGAAAAAAATTGCAGAACTAAACGATAAATACCTGCGTTTAGCAGCAGAATACGATAATTACCGTAGAAGAACTTTGAAAGAAAGAATGGAACTTACCAAAACTGCCGGCGAAGATATTCTGGTTAATATTTTACCTGTCATGGATGATTTCGAGCGTGCTTTAGGTTCTATTGATCAGGCAAAAGAAATTGGTGCTGTAAAGGAAGGAATACAATTGATATATAATAAATTTGCAGATTTTTTAAAACAACGTGGAGTAAAAGAAATCGAGGCGAAAGAAAAAGAGTTTGATACAGATTTACACGAAGCCATTACAAAAATTCCCGCTCCGGATAAGAAATTAAAAGGAAAGGTAATTGACGTTATAGAAAAGGGTTATTATTTAAATGAAAAAGTTATTCGTTTTTCAAAGGTGGTAATTGGCGAATAAAATAAAATACTGAAAAAGATTTAATATGTCTAAAAGAGATTATTATGAGGTTTTAGGGGTTTCGAAAAGTGCTTCTCAAGAAGAAATTAAAAAGGCTTATCGAAAGCTAGCTATAAAATTTCATCCTGATAAGAACCCCGGCGATAAAGATGCTGAAGGAAAATTCAAGGAAGCTGCTGAAGCTTACGAAATTTTAAGTAATGCTGATAAACGAAGTAGGTACGATCGCTTTGGACATGCCGGTGTTGGCAGTGCTGCCGGGGCTGGTGGTTTTGGTGGCGGAATGACAATGGAAGATATATTTGAAAATTTCGGTGATATTTTTGGAGGTGCTTTTGGTGGTTCATTTGGAGGATTTAGTGGCTTCGGTGGATATGGTAGCTCGCGTCAACGCGGTAGAAGAGTAAATAAAGGATCGAATCTAAGAGTAAAAGTTACTCTTAGTCTTAAAGATATTGCTCATGGTGTTAACAAAAAAATAAAAGTTAATAAATATATTACCTGTGATGCCTGTGGTGGTAACGGTGCAAAAGATTCATCATCATACAGCAATTGTTCAACTTGTCACGGAGCAGGACAGGTTACCAAAGTAACAAGTACTTTTCTCGGACAAATGCAAACTACATCAGCCTGTCATGTGTGCGGTGGCGAAGGGAAAGTTATAACAAATAAATGCACAAAATGTCATGGTGAAGGAATGGTTCAAGATGCTGAAGTAATTTCGTTGGATATTCCTGCCGGAGTAGCAGAAGGAATGCAACTTTCAGTTAGCGGAAAAGGTAATGCTGCACGACGCGGTGGTGTTAACGGCGATTTAATTGTTCTAATTCAGGAAGAAAAACATCCTGATTTAATTAGGGATGGTAATGATTTGATTTACGGATTATACCTGAATTTTGCAGAAGCTACTTTAGGTTCAACAGTGGAAATCCCAACCGTTGACGGGAAAGTGAAAATTAAAATAGAACCCGGAACACAACCCGGTAAAATACTACGATTACGTGGAAAAGGATTACCGGAAGTTAATGGTTATGGTAAAGGCGATTTACTAGCCAATATTAATGTTTGGGTTCCTAAGAATTTATCGAAAGAAGAAGAAAAACAAGTTCAACAACTTGGCAATTCTGATAATTTTCAACCTCAACCAACTTCTGAAGACAGGAATTTCTTTGAAAGAATGAAGAACTTTTTTGAATAAAAGATAAAATAATTTATACTATACCGAGGCTGTCAAAAAAGACAGCCTTTTTATTTATACTAAAATGCGAAAAACTGACTAAAGAACCTTAAATACAAATCACAGCCTCATTATGATGACAAAAATTTCTTCGAACAAAAGAAGAGCTTTCTTGACTTGTATTACAATTACCCGTAAATTGTACATATTAATATAAAAAATCCGAAATCATGAAAAAAATTACCTTATTTATTATTGTTCTGCTAAGTATCTTAGTTTTCAATCCAACAGAACTTATGGCTGATGCAGCTAACATTATACATGCTCCCGGCGGCAATGTTAAAGTCATGAATAGTGAGTTCATAAAAATGAAAAATGAACAGATTTACATCACTATCTGTGAAGATAAATGTAAATACAGAGTAGAATATACTTTTGTAAATACCGGTGATGAACAAACTGTTCTTATGGGTTTCCCAAATTCTAAACGGATCAGGGGAAGACAGGCCGAAACAGTTTTTGGAATTAATGATTTCTTAGCTTTTGAAGGAACTTCAAAGCTTGAAGTATTCCGAAAAGATGAAGAAAATCAGGATGATAATTTTGTTAAAAGCTTATATGAATGTTTTGAAGTACATTTTAAAAAAGGTGAGACCAAACATATTACTAACACATATTCACAAGAGTATGTTAATCCTTATCGGGATAATTTTGAAGTAACTTACATTTTAACTACAGGTGCTTCCTGGAAAGGAACTATTGACACGATCTCTGTTTTTATTGATTCAGAAATACCCAAAAACCAACTAATTCCAAGAACCGCATATTTCCATGAAATTTATGAAGAAAATGGAGAAATGAAATTGGAGACAACAACCAGATATTTCGGTTTATCTATTTCACCTGGCAATTATATTATTGAACAAGGTATTTACAAAATGGTTTTTACTGATATTGAACCTGATTTTGATATTGTAATTGGTAAACCGGAACTGTTTGTTGGGGTTTCTGCCAGCTCGGAACTGGAAGATAAAAACAGTCGATATTCAATAAAAAATATTATTGATGAACGGCCGGAAACGGCTTGGGTTGAAGGCAAAAATGATAGCGGAATAAATGAATTTATTACAATAGGCATGTCAGAACATATTGAGTCGGACAGAGTTGAGGATGATTATATATATGGATCATATAAAATTGAAAAAATAGGTATCATAAACGGATATGCAAAAGATGAAAATACTTATAAAGAAAATAACCGGGTAAAAGAACTCTTGCTGAAATGTAATAATGAATTTTCTGAAACTCATTTTCGGTTATATACTCTAAAAGACACAATGGCTATGCAATATATAGAATTCGATAAACCAATCTTTATGGACAGAATCAAATTTACGATCCGTGATGTATACAAAGGGTCCAAATGGGATGATACCTGTATTTCCGAAATAAGAATCTTCCCGTATTAGCAAAACCATAGAATAATTGCTTCTTGATTTTTATAATTGATCTATTGATGATAAGTTAACTAATAAATTTTCTTGACTAATATCATAATTACCCGTATATTGGACATATTAGAATAAAAAAATCCTTATCATGAAAAAAATTACCTTATTTATTATTGTTCTGCTAAGTATCTTAGTTTTCAATCCAACAGAACTTATGGCTGATGCAGCTAACATTATACATGCTCCCGGCGGCAATGTTAAAGTCATGAATAGTGAGTTCATAAAAATGAAAAATGAACAGATTTACATCACTATCTGTGAAGATAAATGTAAATACAGAGTAGAATATACTTTTGTAAATACCGGTGATGAACAAACTGTTCTTATGGGTTTCCCAAATTCTAAAAGGATCGGACGAGACGAGACAGTCTTTGGAATAAATGATTTCTCAGCTTTTGAAGGAAGTTCGGAACTAAAAGTATTCAGAAAAGATGAAGAAAATCAGAATGATAAATATACTAGAAGCTTATATGAGTGTTTTGAAGTACATTTTAATAAAGGAGAAACCAAACATATTACTAACACCTATACACAAGATAATATTGAATCTTCTGAAGATGGTTCTTTTAAAGCAATTTACATTCTAACTACAGGTGCTTCATGGAAAGGAAAAATTGACACAATCTCTGTTTTTATTGATTTAAAAGTACCAAAAAACCAAATAGTAAACAGAACCTCATATTTACATTACGAATATGAATCTGATGGGGAAATCATAGAAGATGTTGATACTAAATATTACAGTTTATCTATTTCACCTGGCAATTATATTATTGAACAAGGTATCTACAAAATGGTTTTTACTGATATTGAACCTGATTTTGATATTGAAATTTCCAGACCTCCACTGCTGGTAAGAAGGCTTTCTGCCAGTTCAGAACTTGAAGATAAAAACGACCGTTATTCGGTTTGGAATATTGTTGATGAACGACCGGAAACAGCCTGGGTTGAAGGCAAAAACGATAGCGGGATAAATGAATTTATTAAAATGGACATAGCCCCACCTTTTGGGATTATGGGCGAAGGATCATATGAAATTGAAAAAATAGGTATCATAAACGGATACGCAAAAAATAATGATATTTTCAAACAAAATAACCGGGTAAAAAAACTCAGATTGGAATATGGGAATCAAGTTCGTACATATGCTCTAAAAGACACCATAGTCATGCAATATCTGAAATTCGATAAACCAGTCTATATGAGTACAATCAAAATTACGATTCTTGATGTATACAAAGGGTCCAAATGGGATGATACCTGTATTTCCGAAATAAAAATTGTCCTGTAAAAGAGTAGGCATAGAAAAGATTTGTTAAATTGCCTTCTGTAATTTTTTTTATAAACCTATTACTTACAGTAAGGTTCGTGGTTCTTTATTTCTGTTTCCTGATTTTTATAATTGATATATTGATGACAAGTTTAAAGCATGAAGAACTTTTTTGAATAAATATTATATTACCATATTTCAAACCTCGTATGTTTTTTGTTGGCAAATCAAAAAAATTAATCAACTAATTTGAAAATAACATCAATTACTTCAGTATAATCATCTTCAAAATACATTAATCCAATAATTTTTTTATCGTTTATTTCCAAAATAAGAAGATTCATATAATCACCATATTCCGATTCTTTAAGCTTTAAATTACATGTATTATTATCATACGACCAAGTACCTGTATGATGATTTGTTCCTTCCGTAAAAATCACATTTTTTGATTTCAGTAAATTAAGAATAAATGAATGCTCTCCTGTTGCTTTAACTTCATAACCATTTTCTATATATTTATCCATTTTCCATTTCCCAACAAGAAACTTTGACACGTTTTTATTTATGTTGATCCTATTTTCTTTAGCTCTTACTGATGCATTTTTATATTTTTCATTATCAGAATATACCCCCGTATATCCATTAAGTTCACCACTTGCATCTTTTAACGTTTTTAATCGTTGTTTTAATTCATTTGAATTGGGACTTATCTCTAATCCCTTCAACAAACTTCTTTCAGCAAGATTATAATTATACTTTCTGAAATAATATGTAGCAACCTGTCCATACGCATAACCAATGTACTCATTGCTTATTTTTAAATTTGGTGTTTGTTTAAGAAATGCTTCAAATCTGTTTAAATAATCACTTCCTTTTTCAAAATCATCATATTGAAAACTTGATCCGATTATTTGTGCATAACAAAAACCTGCATATTTTTGTAAAATGTTATCGTTTTTAAGAAAATCAAACTTTTCTGTATACATAGTAATAGAATCAATAGTAGATTCGTAATTATTTTCATTAACCAAATATTTTAAAGCTATTTCAGAGATGAACTGTTTTGTGCGAATATTTGAAGAATTAATATTATAAGTTTTTTCAAATTCTTGCAAAGCACTATAATAATTAAAGTTACTGTAATAATAATAGCCCTTAAAAGAATAATATGATTGATAAATATTATCAATGTCAATTGAATCTTTAACGTATTCTATGAATTCCTTAAAATAAGCATCATAACGATCAATATCTGGATGATTCATAATCATCTCATTTGAAATATTATCAAAATAATCCTGACAGTACTTTATTGTTATTGAATTTTGGGAATTATTATTTATAAATTTTGCTAAAAGTTTTCCACTGAAATCATTCTTCAAATTTTCATTATTTAGAATATTTGCAATAGCCCCATTTTTCATAAACCTAATCAAATCTGACGGATGAAGAATTTCAGCTTTTTCAAAGTTTTTCAAAGAATTATTGTAGTCTTCCAAATTGTACAAAGAAATACCTTTATTATAATATTGCAAACCTGCCAATTTATATAAGTCAATTGTTTCATCTTTTATATAATGTTCATTAAAAAGATCAGAAATTGATTTATTATTAAACTCTTTCTTTGAAATTATTTTGTTATCACACAAATATTCTATATAATTCCTCTTAAATTTATCGTCAAAGTAATATAAACCATCAGAAGGTAAGGTTGTTTCAATTAAAAAGCTTGTATTCTCTGGATCAGCTATTAAATATACATGAGTTGAAGTTTCTTTAATTATGTACTCTACCTTAAAATGACTTAAAACCAAAGAATATAATGCACTTGCTGAAACACAATTAAATTCTCCTATAGAAAATATATCTCCAAAAAAAGTTTCACCATTATATTTTTTAAGGAAATCATTATGAACAGAATTATAAATTGTTTTTAGCTTTTTCTTTGCTTTTAACTGTGAAATATTTGTACTTTCAAGTTTTATAAAATAATCATTTAGTTGCTTATTGATTTTTTGGTTTCCATTTTTTAAATTAATAGCAATAAATAAATCAATTGGATTAATATCACTAGATTCTATAAATTTCAAGAAAATATCCTTCTCAAAATCTGAATCAAATATTGTAGTATCAATTTGTGTACAATTTCCTTTTAAACTAAAAAATAAAATAAAAACTATTAGCAACTTTTTTGACATAACAAGGTTAATTAAATGAGTTAACATAAAAAAATAGATAATCATATAGCATATAATTGAAATATCTAAATTAACAATTTATTATAAAAACAAGAAGAATCTAAAAGAGAAAATCTCTATTTTATTTCATGATGGAACAAATTTATTAGAGTTTCATTTTAAATCCTTCAGGATTTTATATAATTCAGAAAAACATTTGTATTTCCTGATATTTTTAATATTTTCCCCGTTCAAAAAAATAAAAATATAATTAT
>JAIORB010000142.1 GCA_021108325.1 Bacteroidales bacterium
GTTCGGCTTCTTCCATTAATGATTTCCAATCCTGTGATTTATCTTCAGTAAAGTCCAAAGTGTTTTGATAATCATTTTTAGAAATAGCTATTCTTTGAATGGCTTTACCCAAATTCTTTTCTATATCTTCTAACAGTTCTTTTTCTTCGGAACTACAAAACGAAACGGCTTGTCCTTTTTGACTGGCACGCCCGGTTCTGCCAACTCTATGTACATATTGTTCCGAAGATTCAGGTAAATCATAATTTACAACATATTCTACATTCGGAATGTCGATTCCCCTGGCACTAACATCAGTGGCAATAAGAACTTTCAATTCTCCTTTTCTAAAACTTCGCATGGTACGTTCGCGTTCTTCTTGCAACTTATCACTGTGAATTGTGTCAGCTACGAAATCAACTCTTTCCATAGCTTTTTTTACACGCTCTGCTCGTATCTTGGTTCTTACAAATACTAATATCTTTTTTTCAGGATGATCTTTTATCAGGTATTCTAAAAAGAAACGCTTATCGTCCATTTCAACAAAGGCAACAGCATGTTCAATATTTTTTGCAACCGGGTCTTCTGGTGAAATTTGTATACGAATGGCATTAGTGACTAGCGAATACGCTAGGTTTTTTATTTTATCGTTGATGGTTGCAGAGAAAAAAAGCGTTTGTCGTTTTTTAGGAAGATGACGCATTAAGTCGTTGATATCCTTAATAAACCCCAGATCGAGCATGTGATCGGCTTCATCCAGAACCAAAATTTCAATTCGCTTTAAATTCAGTACGCCCTGGCTTACTAAATCGAACATTCTGCCGGGAGTAGCAATTAAAATATCTACACCCTTGTTTAATTGTTTAATTTGAGGTTCCTGATCTACACCACCATGAATACAAAAAGTAGTAATGCGTGTATGTTTACCTAATGTTTTAAAAACAGAGTCTAATTGCAAAGCCAACTCATGTGTTGGTGCCATAACCAGGCATTTCACACCATCCGGACGGCCTTTAATTTTGCGTTCTTGCAAAATGTGCAAAATAGGTATGGCAAAAGCTGCCGTTTTACCTGTGCCTGTTTGTGCAATAGCCAACACATCTTCTCCCTTTAAAATAGGTGGAATAGCTTTATATTGGATATCTGTGGGTTTTTTGAAGCCCAGTTTAGAAATACTGGTTTTTATTCCCTCGGCAATACGATATTCTTCAAATTTCATATATACGAATTAAGGCGCAAAGATAGAAATTATACCGTTGATTATTCAAATACTATATTTGTTTTTCAACAAATATAGATTGAATATATAACGGCATTTGTTTACATCCCGAATTTCGGGGAACCATTCTAAATTTAAATACCTGCCCACTTGTCTGCCGATTTAACTACCGAAGGAAGTCCAAGCAGGTCAGGCAGGCGGATCGTTAATGATACGACATTTTGAAAAAGAATTGGTGTCAGATATGAACTATTAAGTTTTTAAGTCCAATTCATTAGAAAGACATGTTAATTTCTTTTCCCAATATGTTCTCAAGCAGGAATGAGTATTTCATTTGTTTGCCGAATGAAATTGCATCATTCAGCGAATATCCTTTTGATTCAACTAAATAAGCCATAAAAAAATATTTAACTCTTCCCCCACTCGCACAATGAATAAAGATTTTATCTTCGTGATTTGCTAAAGCCCCGATAAATATTTGTAGTGTCTCAGGATTATATGAATCGGGATAACTTACCGGAATTGAAATGTACTGTATTCCTATGTTATTCAGTAAATTTTCTTCGTTAAAAGCTGTTTTAGTAAACTTTTCATTTTCGCTATCAGTTCGAAGATTAATAAACAGCTTCACTCCTTCCGATTTAAGCCAGTTAATGGCTTCAAAAGTTGGCTGTCCTCCAAAATAATAATTTCCGGATTTGTAGAAATTTTTGAATTCTTTAATAACTTCAACTGAATCTAAAGTGTTAGCTTTTTCTTCCTGGTATTGTTTAGCAACTATAATGTTTGATGTTCCTAAAATGAACATTGTTGCAAGCAATAAAATATTAAAATTTGATTTCATAGGGCTAATTTGTTAATGAGTAATAATCTAATTATTAGCCAATATTAGTTATTTAAAACGTTAATGCCTGTTAACGATTTGTGAATGTTTGTTAATGATTTTTCAGAAATCCCTTTAAGATATGATATTATTTTGGCCTTCTGTAATCTATATAGGTTAGCCGTGCCACGGCTAATTGATTAATATATTAACGAATATAAAGTTACTTGCGGATATTAGGTATGTATAAAATTGAATGAAAACTTGACAAGAGTTTTAACATTTCATAACTTTATAGATACATAATTTTAGTTTTCAGGATAAAATTTAGGGTATTAATGTTTAATTCAAAAGATTAGCTTATGTCACACGAAAAAACAATTAACGACGGTAAGAAAAAGAAATCACCTTTAAAAAAATTGAAAGAGAAAAGAGCCGAAAGGAAGGCTAAACGTGCAGAAGCAAAACACCATCGAAAACCCAGACATAAAAAATCTGGTATGGAAGTAACTTAAAAAAACAAATCCCGGAAATTTCCCGGGATTTTACATTTTATTATTTCTTCAATAATGCTTTTATAAATTCATCACCTTTTAGCAATCCATAAAAACCATTTTTAGTTGTTTCTTCATCATAGTTTAACACATTGTCAGGCAGTTCGCCAGGATGATAAATTATAAATGGTACAGGATCATGAGTATGTGTTTTTAATTCGCAAGGTGTAGGATGATCCGGAATTACTGCAATGGCAACATCTTCTTCCATTTTATCCGTTTCATCCATGATGTACTTAACAACTCTTTGATCAAGATATTCAATGGTTTTTTTCTTTAATTCGTAATCTCCTTCATGACCAGCTTCATCGCTTGCCTCAATATGAAGATAAACCAGGTCAACTTCTTTTAATACATCAACGGCAGCCTTTGCTTTACCTTCATAATTCGTAGTGTACAACCCGGTTGAGCCTTCAACTTTAACTGCTTTCATCCCGGCATATTTCCCTATTCCATATAATAAATCTACTGCTGAAATCATTGCTCCGGAAATTCCATATAATTTTTGCAAAGTATCCATATCAGGCTTATTACCTGGCGACCATGGCCAAATAGAATTACCTGGATCTTTGCCTTCAGAAATTCTTTTTTTATTAACAGGGTGCTCATTTAAAATTTCCTGTGATCTTAAAATTAAGTTATTTAAAAGATCAGCTGTTGTATCATCACTATCTTGAGCCTTAATTAAAACATCTTTAAAAGGAGTTCCCGGAACATCATGTGGAGGTGTACAATCAATATTAGTTTTCCCGTTCTTAATTACTAAAAGATGACGATAACTTACTCCCGGATAAAATTTAATTTCATCTGTTTCTAATTCTTCCTGGAGAGTTTTCATTAACTCATGTGCTTCTTCGTTACTGATATGCCCGGCCGAATGATTCTTAATTTTTTCATCTTCAATACAAATAAGATTACATCGCATGGCCATGTCATTATCATCTAATTCAATTCCCATGCTTGCAGCTTCGAGCACGCCCCTTCCCTGGTAAACTTTTTTAACATCGTATCCTAAAACGGCCATGTTTGCAATTTCACTTCCGGGAGGCATATCTTTGGGAACAGTGATTAACTTCCCACATCTTCCTTTTTTACAAAGTTTATCAATATTAGGTGTGTTAGCAGCCATTAAAGGAGTTTTATTTCCAAACTCTTTAATTGGATAATCTGCCATTCCATCTCCGAGTATTATAATGTGTTTCATATTATTTCAAGTTTTAAGTTTCAAGTTTCAATTTTCAAGCTTGCCTGATGGCAGTATAATGTCAATTAATTAAGTTTTAAAAATATAATAGATTCCTGCTTTCGCAGGAATGATAGGCTTAAGTGTTTTTTCCCAGCTCTTGTGTCATTCCGCACTTGATGCGGAATCTGTTAACTAATTGATATTAGACAGCAGTCAGGTTTCAATATGCTATTTGTAGTTGTTTATCAAATAATCTTTAAAATCTGAATAATTATTGTCGAGATTATCAAAAAATTCTTCTTTTGTTTCCAGACCTTCCAGGCTTGCTGGTAATTCGGGATCAAATTTAAGGATCTCAACTATTTGAGCAGGGAATTTTGCCGGATGAGCTGTTTCCAAAGAGATACACAATTGATCTTTATCTACATTATATTCTTCGCAATATTCCATTAACCCTTTCCAACCTACTGATCCATGCGGTTCAAGAAGCAATTTATGACTACCATAGGCTTCTTTAATCATTTCTTTAGTTTCCTTATCAGAAACACTTATAGAATAAATGTCATTGCGCATTTTTACCATATCAGGAACCTGAGATATTTCTCCTTTCTCGTTCATAACTCCATCATATAAGGCAAGCAAACGCGATAAATTGCTTGGGTGACCAACATTCATTGCACTTGATAAACAGTTTTTAGAAGGCTCTATTTTACTATAATTACCGGTATTTAAAAAGCTTGTAAATTCATCATTCTCGTTTACTGATATTATAAACTTTTTAATGGGTAATCCCATGTATTTAGCAAAAACCCCACCCATCATATCACCAAAATTTCCTGAAGGAACAGAGAAAATAACATCATCATTTTCTGTCCCGCTTCTTAATCTTGAAAAAGAATAAAAATAATACACTATTTGCGGAATTAACCTTCCAATATTAATTGAGTTTGCCGATGATAAATCAAGATAATTTAAATCAGAATCAGCAAATGCTTCTTTCACTAATGCCTGGCAATCATCAAATTTTCCTTTTAACGAAATGATTTTAATGTTTTTACCTAAAGTAGTCATCTGTTTTCGTTGACGATCGGTAACTTCATTATCAGGAAATAACACCAAAACCTTTATATTATCGAGATCATAAAAAGCATTTGCTATTGCACTTCCTGTATCGCCGGATGTTGCTGTAAGAATTAAAAGTTTTCTTTTTTCCTTTTTAATGTAATATTGCATGAGTCTGCCCATCATTCTTGCTGCAAAATCTTTGAATGACGCAGTCGGACCCTGATCAAGTCGCATTACATATTTGTTCTCAAAACCTTTTTCTAATGGAACAGGATAATTATAAGCATCTTTGACTAATGCTAATAATTCATCATCATTTATTTGCCCTACAAGAAATTTTCTTGCTACTTCGAATGCTATTTCATAGTACTCCTTTTGCGAGAAACTACTAATTTCTTCTTTTGTAAATATTGGTATTTCTTTCGGCATATATAACCCCTTGTCCGGAGCTATTCCTTTTAGCAAAGCTTCACTAAAAGTTACTTCATCAGCAATTAAATTAGTTGAATAGAATTTTATTGGTCCCATATTATTAATAATTTACAATTGATCTTTTATACATTTGGCAAGTCGTTTAATAGCTTCTGTAAGTTGTTCATGTGAACAAAAAGAGAAATTTAAACGCATATTATTTCTTGCATGATTTTCACCAAAAAACTGACTTCCGGGCACAAATGCAACTTTATATTTTATGGCTTCAAAAAATAATTTATCGGTATCAATCTTATCTGGCAATGTTAACCATAAAAATAAACCACCTTCGGGTTTAGTCCATGTTATACCGGTATCTTCAGGGAAATATTCTTTAAGGGTATTTAAAAAGCCTGTAAGTTTTTCTCTGTAATATTTAATAGATTTATTAATATGATTATCATAATTCATATCTTCAAGAAAAGCAGTACAAAGATCCTGGTTATATTTGGGTGTATTTAAAATATTTCCTTCTTTAATGTAAGTCATTTTCTCAATTACTTCTTTGTTTCCGATATTAAAACCAACACGCATACCGGGACAAAATATCTTAGAAAATGTATATAATCCAATAACATTTTCACCACCACGTTTTTGATCGAGGCTGAATATAGCAGGGATTGTTTCTCCGGAATATCTTAAATCTCTATACGGACTATCTTCAATAATAGGAATATCATATTCATAGCTCAGATCCAGGAGTGCTTCTCTTTTCTCGAAAGACATTGTAATTCCTGTCGGGTTCTGGAAATCAGGCACTACATATATAAACTTAGGCTTTTGCCCTGTTTTTTGTAATTCTACAATCTTTTGCCTGAATCCATCAATATCAGAACCATCATCTTGAATATCAACTCCGACAAATTTTGGTCTTTGCATTTGAAATGCAACTACGGCTCCTGCAAATGTTGGTCTGTCGACTAATACAATATCATCAGCGTTCAAAAATAGTCTACCTGTTAAATCCAAACTTTGTTGTCCGGAAGTAGTTATAAGAATATTTTCGGCTTTTACATTTATATCATCCCGTTTTAAATAGTTAATAATTGCTTCTATTAATGCTGGTTCGCCTGGTATAGCAGAATATTGCATGATTTTATCAATATCGCTATTTAAGGATTTTTCGGAAGCAATTTTAAATTCTATTTTCTGAAATATTTCCGGTGAAGGTAAACCTCCGGCTAATGATATTATCTCAGGATCGGCAAGATATTTCAATGTTTTGCCAATAGGATAACCTTCATAATCTTTAATATTATCAGAATATCTGGAATACCAATTCTTACTCATAATAAATTATTTAAATAAAACATGATTGTCTTAAAAGCCAGAAAGTTATACACATTTCGACAGGCTCAACATGACAACTTTCTGTTGTTCAATTAGTCACACTGAGTTTATCGAAGTGTGAACATAAATAAAAGTTCTTTTGAAACAACCTCATAAAAATTAATAAGAAGTTTTACCAAAAATAGGCTTAATTCCTTTTTTCATCATTTCTATACCATCTTTCGATGCCTGGAGAGCTTTATAAAATATTACATCACCAATTTTGTCAGCTGCTGCAACTCTTTCTTCATCTGAAAGAAAATACGCTCCCATAGTATCCATATCACGTGCAGTTCCATCGCTTTCATATTTATAAGTCATATTGGTACCGCTTTCCAAAACTTTATAAGCATGATTTGTCCAGTTGAAATTTGGCATACCTAAATCAGGATTAATATAAATATGGGCAGCAAGGCTAATACCTTTTATTCCACTTTCATCAAGCTCTTTTGCACATTGAATAAATGTTTCGGCTGTAGTTCCGTTACCAATGTTTATCTCATAAATAGGCGAAGTATTATCATCACGGATATATTCACTAATTATATTCAATAACATTCTGAATTGCATTGTATTTTGAGTTGCTAGCAACATTGAAACTTTGAAATTAAGATTCGGGATATTTCTTCCAAAATAGCATGCTGCAATAATAGAGCTCCAACTTGGATTTAAGAAGAAATCTGCTCCATTTTCTTTAGCTGTACGAGCAATACCATCAAGATAAAAAACATGATTATTATTGGCTACTTCAATTCCGCCGAAATTTCCAAATGGAGTACCTTGGTTTTTTAGTATAAGGGCTGAAAGTCCATCTCCGAGAGATGCTCTGTCGAATTTTTCTCCAGTAACTTTTTCAAGTTCAGCAAACCTTGATTCAGGGTTAGGAATACCAATTAAGTTTGTGCTACAGAATTTAGAAGTTTGCATTATATTCTCAGTCATAGCTAATGTTGCCATTAAATCACCACTATATACATAATGATCTGTTAATGCAACAACAGAAATCATTTCGGCAGGAACGAAACTTGGCTCATCATTAATAGTTGTTTTAGCCATTTTTTTCATACACTGATGTGTTACTTTTGCACCTTGAAATCCGGAAACCTGACTAGTAGCAATTCCCTTATTAGGATCATAAGAAACACCAATTTTCTTTTCGTAGTCAGAAACTTTAGGGAACATTTTAATCAGTTTCTCAGCATCTTCCAACATTTCGCCATAGCCTTTATTTGCAAGAATATTTTTTCTTGTTTCGTAATTGCGCATTTTAGCAATAGTTGAATCAATATGCTTAGCTCCTCCGTGAAACTCAAGTAAAGCATCAATTGCTTTTAAATCAGAATTAGATAATAGTTTGTACTTCATGATTGCAGTTTTTAGATTGTATTTTAGGATTAATTAATTTATGATTTTCAAAGCATAAACTTATCAATAATCTACGTAAATATCAAGTTCTGATTGCACATCAATACCTTAAAATGCGTTTTGCTTATGAATTGTTACTTAGAGTATGTGTATTTATTTGATTT
Source organism: Bacteroidales bacterium (assembly GCA_021108325.1). GTDB lineage: Bacteria > Bacteroidota > Bacteroidia > Bacteroidales > UBA12077 > UBA12077. Next base: position 8,156 of record JAIORB010000142.1, read on the forward strand.
GTAATCAAATTATAATAAGAAAAGTGAAATGCTTGGAATTTTAAATTAAATTATATTTTAAAAAGTTATAATATTTTGAGAAGTTATAAATAAGAAATATGATTATCGGATTGATTTCCTATAATTTAAAAGAAGGTGCTAAGCGGCTATATTCTATAGACTTTTCAGTAATTTTTATAAAGATATTCAATTTATAAATAAATCCCTGCCTGTGGCAAGCAGGCGCTAAGCACCTAGCATTCAAAGATAATAACAATTTGTAAAATATGGATTTGGTATATAATCCGATAGTCATAATAAGAAATAAAAAATTAAATGAAAGACTTATTATTCACGATTATTGAGTCTTAATCTCTTGTTTAACCTTGTGCTGTGAAACATTTCACAAGTTTATTTTTTTTCACTAACTTACTACAATATTGAAAAATGAAGTTTAATTAAATATTAGGAGAAATTATTATGAAAAAAATCACACTTTTATTAATTGTTATTCTAGTTGGTACATCAAACATTTTTGGACAGATTGGAAGAACATACTCTGATGGTCATGGGGGACGAATATTTTTTCCATTTGGGGACATTTCATTTGCAGATGAAGTTGTTAGCTTTAAAGTAGGGAGTCCTGCTCCAATAAAAGGATATGGTAATTCTACGCTAGCACTTAATATTCCTGATTACTCAGGGGATTATAAAAACAAAGCTGAGGCTACATCTTTAGGATATGGAGGTGAATTAATCGTAAAATTTACCGACAATATTCTATATGATATAAATGGTCCGGATTTATTTATTTTTGAAATAGGGCCTGCCATAGAACCTGTTGATGTGTATGTTTCTAAGGACGGAAATGATTGGATATCAGTAGGACGAACTGGTGGGGGATTATCGGAAATAGATATTGCAGAGTATGTTAAAAAGACTGATATCTTCAGATATGTTAAAATTGCAGATATAAAAGCCAAAAAAGATGGTAACTGGCCGGGAGCCGATGTAGATGCAATCGGAGCTATTGGTTCAAGTATTAATTTTCAATTAAATAGTGCGGTTTTATTCAATTTTGGAGAATCGAAGCTTAGTGAAGATAAATCGGAACTATATCGGATTGCAGACAAAATTAAAGAAATAAATGGTTTGACTATTATTGAAGGATATACAGATAATATAGGTTCAACAGATAGTAATATTAAACTTTCTGATGATAGAGCCAATTCAATTAAGAATTTTTTTAACGACAGTTGTAATATAAGTAGTAAAATGATCGAAACTTGCGCATTAGGCGAGAGTAATCCAGTTGCGGATAATAATACAGAAGAAGGACGTGAAAAGAACAGGAGAGTCGAGATTATTGTTTTTCCACAGTCAAATCAAGCTAAAAACGATGTTGTTGGAAAATGGAGTACAACTCGTGGAAACTTGCACATTTACAGATATGGAGATGTAATTGCCGGTTGGTACGAAAGTGATGGAGGTGAAATTCTCGGTAAATTAATTGATGAACATACAATTGAAGGAAAATGGATTGAAAATGGTGCTCGTGAAACTTGTTCCGAGAATGTTTATGATAGAAATCATTGGGGTAGTCTTATTATTAAATTTAATGAAGATTTTTCAAAAATAACAATGAAATGGGGTTATTGTTCTAAAGAACCAACTAATGGTAATTGGGACGGAAAAAGAAAATAATACTACTGTTAACTCGCAATATAGCAAAACGATTAGCATTTATAATTTTACTGGATTTATATACATTTATTATTTAAACAAATAAAAAAAACATGGATACAATTAGCAAGAAATTAAAAACACTTTACCGACTGGACAAGTTTTTTATTATTACCGGATTAATGGAGGTTTTTCTTTTGGTTTTTATTACCACAAATTTTTATACAATGATAATTGGTGTAATAACTATAGTTCCTGCTTACATGGCACTAACTACAAAAAAATTTAAATGGAATTATTTTGTGGGAATTTGGGCACTAATTAAGTTTAATCCAATAAGTGGTATTCCTATGCTTGCATTTATTATTGGTGACTTATTAGGTAGTTCATTAAGTACTATACCTATGATGATTTGTGTATTTTGTGTTGTATCGATTGCTATATCGTCATGTGTTTTAGGAATTATTATATTAGTCAAGACATCAAAGTATTATAAATTACAAAAAAGTTAAATATTAGCTGATTTGATAAATATTATTAACTTAAACAAGGAGAAAATATTATGAAAAAACTTAGCTTATTTTTAATTGCAGTATTGATTATTACATCACCACTGTTTGCCCAGCGGTCTTCAGATATTGAAGGCGGAAAAGATTCTCCACTATTTCAGAGGGCTGAAGGAGCAATCATTGAGTACTATAAGGTGATAAAGTGGGATACCTATAAGCTCCCGATTAATCTTAATGAGCCTTACCTTAACTGGGAAGCACCAGCTACACTTGAAGGAAAAATTATTCGAACGCAATATTCTATAAGTGCGGATAATAATCCAGCTTATCTTCTTAAAGTTTATAAATCAACCCTTGAGAAAGCCGGCTTTGAAATTTTTTATGCTAAAACCAATAAGGATATGGGAATTTCACCACAAAAATTTCCTTCAAAATATTATAAAGAACTGGGCAATCTAAAATCCGGTTATGCTTTTGCAACAACATGTTCTGATCAAAGTTTTATAATGGCTAAAATCAGGAATGATGGGCAAGATATTTTTGTAGCCATTTACATCTCAGGGTTTAATAATATCTCAATAATTACTCAGGATGTTATAGAGGCTGAGAGCTTTCAGCAAGAAAAAATAATTGCAACAGTCGTACGGGGTAGCCGGGTAATATGGGATGACAAACTTGGTCACCGGAAATTTTACGTTGCAATTAAAGATGATTCTGAAGACCAGATAAAAATTAAAGAAATTGAAGGTGATGTTCATCATAGGTTTTGCAGGCCACCCAGTGGTCTTTCCTCTAACGAAATAGTTGAAAACTATATCGAGGCAATTGAAAAAAATGGCGGTAAGGTACTGGAATCTTCAAATTCCAAAGAAAGTATTAAAGCATTTATGAAAGTGGGTCATCCATACCATGATTTGAAAAACTTCGAATATGCAATGTTTAAAGATAGGGTCTATAAAACTTTTTTTGGTATGGTACCAACTGAATCAGCAGACCATTACATCATGCTTGCCTTTGGTAATGTTGAATCAAAATTATATTACTCATTGGTGATTGTAAAAACCATACCTATGCAGAAAGGATTGGTATCGGTTGATAATCTTGCAGATGTTATAACAAAAACAGGCCATATTGCCATCTATGATATTCTTTTTGATACGGGTAAATCCGAAATAAAAGGTGAATCTGCCGATGCTTTAAAAAATATAGCTGAATACCTAAATGCAAATGCAGATAAGCAATATTTTGTTGTTGGGCATACTGATAATGTTGGCAATTTTGAAGCGAACATAAATCTTTCAACAGAAAGAGCAAAGGCAGTGGTAAATGCTTTAATTATAGATACTGGTGTTAAAGCAGAACAATTGATACCATATGGTGTTGGCCCGGTTGCTCCTGTTGCAACTAACACTACCGACAAGGGAAAAGCAAAAAACAGACGCGTTGAAATAGTTGAGCAATAATATACTATTACTGACAATATAACTAAACCACTAGGGATTGAAAATTCATAGTGGTTTTTTAATATAAAAACTAATTGCTATTTTTTGTTTATTTGCTGGCGTACAAGTTTCCTTGAAAGCTTATCAACTTCGCGGTTATAATTTGGTGTTTCTGAGACTTTTTGATGTGCCTTAACTTTAATAAATTCAATATTTGCACAATCTATTAAATGAATAAGTTTTTTGATTAAATCACTGTTTTGCAAGCTATTTCCGCCTTTAGTAATAAAATCTTTAGAAAGTAATTTCTCCGTTCTAAAAGGAATTCTCTCAACATACTGACTATCTGTGTATATTCTTATTAATTTAAATTCCTGAATTTCTTTTAATACATATTCAATGGCATTTATTACAGCTTTTAACTCCATACGATTGTGAGTTGTCTCTGTTGCAATATCTTGTAATACAATCTTTTTATCATTAATAAAAATTATAGCTGCCCACCCTCCTATTTTATATTGTGGATTGCAGCTTCCGTCGGTATATATATCAATGATATTCATATAAAAAATTAAGAGAATAATTCTATTAGCTTGCTGATTGTATTTATCTTTAGCAAATTAAATAAAATATACCGATAATCTATGTTAAAATACGATACGATTATTGTTGGTGGTGGTGCAGCGGGTTTAATGGCAGCGGGTCGATCGGCTGAATCAGGTGCAAAAGTGCTTGTTTTAGAACGGATGAATCGTCCCGGCAGGAAATTAGGTATTACTGGAAAAGGCCGGTGTAATATAACTAATACAGCACCATTAGCTGAATTTATAAGGCAGGTACAACCTAATGGCAGATTTCTTCGCTCATCATTTTCTAATTTCTTTTCAGATGAATTGATTCAATTCTTTAATAATATTGGAGTAAAGACAGTTATTGAGCGAGGTGGCAGGGTTTTTCCCGAAGGTGGCAAAGCTGTCGAATTAGTAAAATCAATGACAAACTGGTGCAAAAACAAAGGTGTAACAATAAAAACTAATTTTAGAGTTAATAAGTTAATAATTGAAGATGATTGTGTGATTGGTGTTAGCGGTTTACTTGAAGAAAAGGGTAAAAAAGAACTTATCTCATTTACAGCAAATAAAGTAATAATAGCAACAGGTGGAGTCTCCTATCCTGCTACCGGTTCAACCGGTGATGGTTATGAATTGGCGAAATCGGTGGGACATAAAATAAATCCGGTGTGGCCTTCATTAGTGCCTCTTGAAACAGAAGGAACAATAGCCAGGCAATTAAAAGGATTAGAATTAAAAAATATTAAAGGAACTGTTTGGATTGATAGTAAAAAAGCTGGTGAAGATTTTGGTGAATTGAGTTTTACTGATTTCGGAATTACCGGTCCTATTGTACTTTCATTAAGCAGGTTAATTGTTTCGGCACTAAAAGAAAATAAAGAGATTATTTTTAGCATAGACCTGAAATCAGCATTAGACGATAAAAAGCTTGATAATAGACTTTTACGCGACTTTAATGAAAAAGGGAAAGAAACTTTCAGAAATATATTAAGTGGATTATTACCCAGAGTATTGATTCCTGTTTGTATTCAAAGTACAAAAATAGATTCCGATAAATTAGGACATCAGATCACATCTAACGAAAGAAAAGAACTGAGGAAATGGCTTAAAAACTTCAATTTTAAAGTAACAGGTCATAGACCATTCAAAGAAGCCATTATTACCGTTGGTGGAATTGATACCAATGAAGTAAATCAAAAAACAATGGAGTCAAAACTTATGAAAGGCTTATATTTTGCCGGTGAAATACTTGACCTTGATGCTCCAACGGGAGGATATAATTTACAAATAGCTTTTTCTACTGCATGGACTGCTGCTCAAAATAAATAGCGGTATATGGTAAACCATTCATTATTTCAGTTTATCCTTAAAAACCTTCCTGAATTTTTCAATTTTTGGGGTAATAACAAACGAACAATACGATTGTGATTTATTGTTATTATAATAATCCTGGTGATAATCTTCAGCTTTGTAAAAAGTACTATAATTAGATATTTCAGTAACTATTGGGTTATTATATACTTTAGCTTCATCCAGTTTCTTTTTGTAGTTTTCGGCCAGTTCTTTTTGTTCGTTATTATGATAAAATATAACAGAACGATATTGTGTTCCAACATCAGCTCCCTGCCTGTTTAATATAGTTGGATCGTGTGTTTGCCAAAATACTTCAAGTAATTCTTTATATGTAATTATTTCCGGAGCGAAAGTAATTTGTATAACTTCTGCATGACCTGTTTCTCCGGTACAGATTTCCTTATAAGTAGGATTTTTTACTGTTCCCCCTGAATAGCCGGATATAGCAGATTCTACTCCCTTTAATTGTTCAAAAATTGTTTCTGTACACCAGAAACATCCTGTTCCAAATGTTGCAAGTTCCATGTTCTTATTGTTTTGTGCACTTAATTCGTGGCTTAATAAAATTAAAACAAAAAAGCTTAATGTTAAGTTTATTAATCTCATCTTTTTTTACATTTAAACAGTTGATTTATAATAAAGTTTAAAATTGGTTGCTCTAAATTCAGTTCAGTTGTTAGTTTAAAATTTCAAACGTTATCTGAAAAACAGGCTTCGACAAACTCAGCCTGACAGATAATTTTATAGTCACCCTGAGTTTATCGAAGGGTGTTAAAACACTTTATTTTTTTATGTTTATTTTTATTTATGTTTTATATTTTTACATTTTATAAATAGATTTTTTTTAATGAACTTCAGAGAACAATTATTAGCGGAACTTTCTAAACGAAATACAGATTATATTGCATCGCTTATTGACAGGGATGAAAAACTTTTCTGTGAAATGTTTGAATTGATTTTAACTAACGAGGAATATATTTCAGGCCGTGCAGCCTGGGTTATAGAAACTATTTGGTTAAAATATCCGAAAATGATCGATCCATATATTAATGACATTATAGATTTCTTACCTAAATCAAAATATGATAATCAAAAAAGGCATTTTTTAAAAATTATGTCTACACAAGATTTACAAGAATTAGATGAAGATCATTTGGGAATTCTAATTGACCGATGCTTTACCTGGCTCGAAGATCCTGTATATCCCACAGCAGTAAAAATATTCTCAATGCAGATTATATATAATTATGTTGAAATTGAACCAGCTTTAACTCCTGAATTAATTGCTATTATCGAAAATCAATTTGAGGATAGCACTCCCGGTTTCAAAAACAGAGGCGAAAAACTGCTGAAGAAATTGTATCGATTGGTTGATTAAATACTGGAAATGATTTATTAAAGAAGAATATGACTATCGGATTATATACCTAATCCATATTTTATAAATTGTTATTATCCTTGAAAGATAGGTGCTTAGCGCCTGTTTGCCACAGGTAGGGATTTATTTATAAATTGAATATCTTTATAAAAATTGCTGAAGAGTGTATAAAACATAGTCGCTTAGCACCTTCTTTTAAATTAATAGGAAATCAATCCAATAGTCAAAGAATAATTTCAAAATCCCCTATTTATAGTCCTTTAACAATATTTAACTTTTAAAATACGAAATTAATCGTAGAAAAATTTGGAAGTACGAAAACTATCGTATATGTTTGTAGTACGAAATTAATCGTAATGCATCAAAAAGTATAATTATTCGTCTATACATTATGAGTTTAAAAAGTAAATACAATCCAACAGAATCTGAACTGGAGATATTACAGTTACTATGGAAAAATGGTCCGTCAACCGTTAGGTTTATTAACGAAAAGCAAAATGAAGTAAAAGCAGTTGGTTATACAACTACTTTGAAAATTATGCAGATTATGGCAGAAAAAGGAACGCTTGATGTTAATAAAGAAAGTCGACAGCATATCTATACTCCTGCTCTTGATGAAGATGAAACCAAAGGTAAATTACTTGATGGTTTTTTAAAGAAGACTTTTTCAGGTTCAGCAATGAAAATGGTTATGCAGGCTTTGGGTAATCACAAACCATCAAAAGAAGAGTTAGATGAAATAAAGAATCTGATTAAGGAAATTGAAAACAAATCGAAGAAATAATGAGTATTTTATCCGATTTATTAAGCGATAAAGTTATAACTGCCTTAGGTTGGAATATTTTTCATATTCTATGGCAAGGTGTCATAATTGCACTAGTGCTGAGTGTTGTACTAAGATTTTTAAAAGGAAAATCTGCTCAAATAAGATACCTGATTTCTTTGGTTTCTCTTTTTCTAATGCTTGGATTATCGATATTTAATTTTACTAATAATTATGATGATAATTTAAGTAAGACCATTAATACTGGTAGTTTGTATCAACCAGAAAGTAGTAATGTATTGCTAATCGATTTAAATAACACTGAAATTAATGCAACATCTAAAGAAGTACTTGCAAAATTTAAAAACAGACTTGAAAATATTGATAAGTATTTCCCTTTGATTGTGAACATATGGATTATTGGTATGCTTATTTTTATTGTCAAATTTATTCTGAGTTACTTATATACGAACAGATTAAAGAAGATTAAAATTACAAGTATATCGGAAGAATGGCTTGGGAGATTTTTAAAACTACAGGAACAATTAAAAATAAACAGAACTGTAAGTTACATTGAGTCGCAATTGATTAAAATTCCATTGGTTTTAGGCTATTTAAAGCCTGTAATAGTTATTCCTGTCGAAATGTTATCCGGAATACCTTCGAATCAAATAGAGGCCATTATAGCTCATGAATTAGCTCATATAAGACGAAACGATTATATTTTTAATGTATTACAAACAATTATTGAAACAGTGTTTTTCTTCCATCCTGCTGTTTGGTATATATCATCTCAAATTAGAAATGAGAGAGAGAATTGTTGTGATGATATGGCATTAACAGTTTGTGATGGATCATTAGTTTATGCAAAAGCATTGGTTTCAGTACAAGAACTTACTTTGGGAAAGCATTATGCCGCGGTTGCATTCTCAGGTAGAAAAAAACATTTGTTAAACCGAATTAAACGCATGATTATGAAACAAAAAGTAAAATCAAATTTCACAGATAAAATTATAGCAGCAATTATTATTTTATCTGGTGTACTGGCTTTATCGTTTACCTATAAGGCCAATATTACGAATTATATCTCTGAATCAGGACTTACAAATGAAATTGTTAAAACAATTGAAATTAAAAGTCTGGAAGAAATACCGGAGCAGAAATCGATAGTAGTGAATGATGTTCAAAATATTAATTCAGTTGTTAAGGATACTGTTAAAATAAGGAAACATCATCACGATGAAATCGATATTGATGAAAATACCGTTATCAGAACTTATAGAGATGATAAAGGGAAGAAAAAGGAAATGAAATTCACTCTTACAAATGGCAAAGTTACCGAACTATATGTTGATGGTATAGAAATACCAGAAAGCGAATACGACAAATATCAACCTGAAATTGACGAAACTATTGCTGATCTTAAAGAAGCAAAGGAAGATATTCGTGATGCCATGAAAGATATTGAAGACCTTGATATTGAGGAAATACGTATGGAAGTAGAAGAAGCAATAAAAGATATTCATATTGACATGGAAGAGATGCAAATTGAAATTGCCGATGCTATGAAAAACATCAAGGAAATCGATGTAGAAGAAATATTAAAAGAAGTCGAAATGGAGTTAAATGAAATTAAAGATATGGATTTTGACTTCGATTTTGATTTCAGTGGAGAAACATTTCATTTCGATATGGAAGATCTTAATTTAGAAGAGATACGTGAAGAAATGGAAAAGGTGCGTGAATCGATTCATGAGAATATTGATATGGATGAAATTCAAAAAGAAATGCACAAAGTTCAGGAAGAGCTTTCAAAAATGGATATGGAAGAAATTAGAGCACAGATGGAAGAGAATCTAAAACATTTTGAAGAATTTGATAAAAAAGAAACAATAAATAAATTAGAAGAAAAACTTGAGGAGCTTGAAAAGCTAGAACTGGAAGAAAAATAGGTTAAGATATTATAAGTAGTAAGTCAGACTTCCGAAGTTTTTAAAACTTTGGAAGTCTTTTTGTACTAAATACATCTTTAAATTTGATAAAAAGTCAGGTCATTTAAACTAAAAACCACCACTAAATATGATGGTTTTTATTAATAATACTCTGTGTCAAATAAAGCTCGACTTCACATAACATTATGGCTGGCAGTCTAATCCATCCAATATAGCCTGATATGCAGTCTTATCAGCTTGAGCAATTCCATCACAATTTATATAATCTTGAAGTGCATTTTCATACGCGATACAGTTAGCGTATGATGGATCGGAGCTGTAAGCTGACGCTGCTTCAGAAACTTTTACTAATTTCTGAGCACAAGAAACAGGATTATCTTCATCACATGATGTTGCAAAAATTCCGGCAGTAAATAATGCTACTACAGCAAATATTAGTACTTTTTTCATAGTTGGTTTGGATTTAATGTTAATTAAATATGTTAATCTTAAAATGTGTAATTTACAAAAAAAAAATACTCTGTATATAATAAAGAATTAAAAATTCTATTCTTGCTTTATTCCACAATTAGAACAAAATTTATCTTTTGAATTTATATCCGCTCCACAATTTTTACATTTTGGTTTATCCTTTTTATAATTTTGCTTAGCAATTTCTGCCGAAACAATTCCGGTAGGAATAGCAATTATTGAATAACCAACAATCATTATTATCGACGAAATAAATTGTCCTAAAGGAGTTTGCGGAGATATATCTCCATAACCAACGGTTGTAATTGTTACTATGGCCCAATAAATACTTCGCGGAATACTATCAAAACCATTCGCTTCGCCTTCCACAACATACATTATAGCACCTATTATAACTACTATGTTTAGTATTGCAAAAAGAAATACTCCAATTTTACGAAAACTTGTTTTTAAGGCTAGTAAAATTAATTCTCCCTGCCCCATTAAGTAGTTTAACTTCAAAATTCGAAATACCCTTAACAATCTTATTGCACGGATAACAATTAAAAAGTGAGTTCCGGTTAAAGCAAGACTTATGTAAGTAGGTATAATTGACAATAAATCGACAATACCCAATGCACTGAAAATGTATTTAAAAGGCTTTGGCGAAATCCAGATTCGTGTAAAATATTCAATGGTAAACAATATGGTAAAAACCCATTCGGAATAAACAAAAAACGCAGTATACTCAGTTCTTAAAGATTTTAAACTTTCAAATATTACGATAGTAATACTTAACAATATAGCCCAAAGCAAAATAATATCGAACAAACGTCCAAGCCAGGTATCAGTTCCAAAAATTATTTTGTAAAGTTTTTTCTTAAATCCTGCCATAAATCAATGATTCAATATAGTAAAGCCTAAAAATACAAAAACTTCCACAGATAAGAACTATGGAAGTTTTATTAATATATAAACAGTGAATAATTATATTTCTGCTTTAATCTGTACTTTTCTGAAAACTCTTAAAAAATTTTCTCCCCAGATTTTTTTAATTTCTTCTTTGTTATATCCCCGTTTTAATAGTTCAACCGTGATGTTTTTCATTTCGCTTGCATCTATGCAGCCTTCAACACCACCTCCTCCATCAAAATCGGTTCCTATACCAACATAATCAATTCCAATTGTTTTAACAACATAATCAATATGATCAACTACATCAGATACTGTTGCAAGTTCTTTAGGAAATTTTCTATCTGTTTCCCGCCATTCAATAACAGCTTCATGATATTGTTCTTCTGTTAAATCATCAAAATGATTGTATTTTATTCTAATAGCTTGAAAGGCAGAATCTCTTTCCGGATAAGGTGCAGGAGTCTTAATATAATCACTCAAAATACATATTTGAATAACTCCACCATTATCTTTTAATGCGTAGAGCATATTATCATCAAAATTTCTTGGATTATCGCATATTGCTCTGATACTTGAATGCGATGCTATAATAGGAACATTTGTACGCTTAAGTACATCGTAATATGCCGAATCCGATATATGTGATACATCTATAATCATCCCTAAGCTATTCATTTCTTTCACTACTTCTTCACCAAATTCGCTTAATCCATCAAATTCAGGACCTTTTTTATCAGTCGATGAATCACAAATGTCATTATTTTTAGTATGGCATAAAGTAATATATCTAGCTCCTAAATCATAAAATTCCTTTATATTATCAATATTGTTTCCTATTGGATATCCATTTTCAACACCAATATAAACAGTACTTTTTCCGGTTTTCTTTATTCTATATACATCGTCTGCATTTAAGGCTATTTCTGCCTGCTCAGGATATAAACTAATTTTTTCGTGTAAAGCATTAAAAATTTTCAGGGCACGATTTTTAGCTTTTAAGTTACCCTCTTCGCTTCTTTCTCCCTGTCCGATAAAAACAGCCATAAAAACAGCATCAAGTTTTCCTGCTTTCATTCTCGGGAAATCTACTCTCGATCTGGTTTCCTCAAAATCATTCCATTTTCCAATATCAAACCCTGGATCAAGAAAATTTAGAGGAGTATCGGTATGTGTATCGATCGACACAATTTCTTCATGTATTTTTTCTGCTTTTTTATTCAAATCTTGTTTACAAGAAACAAGAAACAAGAATGAATAGCATTATAAAAATGCTAAGAGTTTTTTTCAAAGTTGTCATTTTAGTTGGTTTTTGAGTATGTAAAATCATTAGACGAAAAGAATACAGAAATGTTTAATCCTATTAAAAAAAAGGAATAAAATATTGTGAAACTGATTAAAGAATAGTTTAATAACGTTTGCCATCGTTACGAACCATTGGCACAAAACGAACAGGAGCAACAACCTTTTTAATAAGTTTCCCGCTTTGTTTTTCAAACAGAACCAGTTCCTGGGCTATACTTCCTCCAAGAGGAATTATCATCTTCCCTCCTTCTTTTAACTGATTTTTTAAAGGATTTGGAATATTAGCCGGGGCACAGGTTACAATTATAGCATCAAATGGTGCATTTTCTTCCCAGCCCTTATAACCATCGCCAATTTTAAAATTGATATTAGTGTAGTTAAGATTTTTAAGTATTTTTTTAGCTTTTAATCCTAATGATGCTATAATTTCAATAGTATAAACTTCATGAACAATTTCAGCAAGTATGGCAGTCTGATAACCTGATCCGGTTCCAATTTCAAGGACGCGCATATTTTCACTTAACTCAAGTGTTTCTGTCATTAAAGCAACAATATATGGTTGCGATATGGTTTGTCCTTCACCAATTGGTAAAGGCCTATCCTCATAAGCCATTCGCTCCTGATTTTTAGGTACAAATAAGTGCCTTTTTACATTAAGCATTGCCTGAATAACTTTTTGATCTTTAATTCCTCTAGCTACAATTTGTTCGCGAACCATTCGCTGCCGAACTTTTTCGTATTTATCGGTATAATTTATTATTGTGGTATAAGAAGAAAATATAATCCCTAATGTAATGAGGATAGATAGTAATATTTTTTTATTTACTGACTGAGTCTGCATAAATCAAAAGAGATAAAAATTTTATTAAAGTTAGAAAATAAATCTTCTAAATCATATATCCTTAACATTTAATTATAAGCTGTAACAGATGTTGTTCTTATGCAGAGGGTTTTATCCAATATATTATTAATCCAAGAATTAATCCTGCAATACATAAAGATACGGCATAAATTACCAGTGATGTCGAAATCCCTATCAGGATTGCTGGAACTATTACGCCAATAAGGCAAAATAGAATGGATAAATTTACGCTGTACTTATTTATTTTAGGGTATATCCATATAACTAGGACAAGAAATCCGAGTGACATAGTTAATGACACGAAGAAAAACGTTGTATCAACAATGTCGCGTAAAACAAGTGCCATGACGACACCAAGAACCATTAGCAAAACCATGATGATACGTAATGCCATAAAAAGCTTTTCTTTCTTAAGTACACCTGACTTTTCCAAAAAGTCCTGTGTTACAGTAGAAGCAGCTGTAAACATATAAGTGTCGGCTGAGGATGAAACTGCAGAATAAATTATTATCACAGACAATCCTGCAAGACCAACAGGAAGTAATCTGCTAAATCCCACAATTAATGCAGTATCAGCACTAATATCGGGTATGTCAATGCGGATTACCATTCCTATCATTAGTAAGATGAATCCAATGATAAAATAAAACACCGATGATAATAATATACTTCGTTTGTAGTGTTTCTGGTTTTCGATGGCGTACACACGTTGCCATAATTCAGGCGAAGCCATGGGGATAAAAAATCCAGCCAGGAAAAAGTTTATAATTTCTTTTGTTGGTATATTAAACAGATCTGAGAAAATTATTTTTGGCTTTGTATCCGTATTAACAAGAAGATAAATCATTAATATAAACAATAGAAAAATTCCAAGGGTTTGAATGATATCAGTCTTTACAACTGCTTTAAATCCACCTGCTAGAAGATATGCCAAAATGATAACACCTATAATGATAACCGACCAATCATAACTAATAGGTGTATATTCCTGAACAAGTTTTGCTCCTGCAGTGAAATTTAATACTACCCAACCAAACATAATAATCATAACAACTACAGCAGATAAATAACCGGCAACAGGACCTTTTAGATAGAAAAAGAAATCGGACAGTGTATAAAATTTTTGCTCGTCGCCCAGTTTTTTTATTTTCTTCCCAAAAAAATAAAATACAAACAAACCAAGTACCGATCCGATAAAATACCAGTATGCACCAAGCCCATATAAATAAACCAGTGCAGTATATGTTAAAAGAATGGCCGCGCCAATTCTACTTGAAAATATAGTGGTAGTTGCCTCAAACGATTTTAGTTTTCTTCCGGCAATTAAATAATCTTCCTTTTCTTCCTTATGCCCAGTCCAAAAGCCAACTATGAGGATAATAATAAAATAAAGAGCAATGAAAATATAATCAAGGGTAGTTAACATACGGGTAGTTTTAGGTTTATTTTATTATTGTAATAAACCTTATTATAGCTAATATTTGTTAATACTGTAAATCAAATATAGTGCATTCTATCATTTAAGCAAATTTTAATTTCCTCAGTCTGGGGAAATTATAGATTTATTCTAAAATTGTTAGATCATTTTTATGCTATAAACGTAACTATTCATTGAGATTCTGCATAAATCCAAAGAGATGAAAATTTTATTAAAGTTTGAAAATAAATTATCTAAATCATTATATCCTTGACATTTAATTATAAGATAAGTTGGTATGAACTTTGTATTTTCTTAATTTTATAATTTTAACCCGCTAAACTTTTTACTTATGAAAAAATTAATGATTTGTAGTTTAATACTAGCATCAACATTATTGATATTCAGTTGTGACACGCCAGATGCTCTTAAACAAGAAGCTTTTCTTGAAATTGAAAACAACTCAAGCTCTTACAACATTACCGGGGTTTATTATGCAAATTCGGGTTATGGTTCGAATAGAATTAGTACCAATATTGGGCCTGGTGGAAGCAAAACTTTTACTCTAAATGCAGAAGACGATTACATTTATAATATTATGGTAACATCTGATAATCCTAATGCATCGGAATATTCAAACGAAGATGTGCATTTCTATGATGATCGAAGAATTACTGTCAGGTTATTGGATAATGATTGGGATACATATTATCCCTGGTAGAACAATAGTAAAACGGTCATTCTTGACCGTTTAATCTACATCAGGCAAGAATGCCTGATGTACTGTACAATCTGCACAACAGACATTTCTATTAATTGAAAAAATTACCAAAGCTTTTCAGAATATTTCTCCGCATTGGTTAGTTCTTTAATTTTTTCTATAACAATTGGTTTATCCTCTTTGTAAGTTACACCGAACCATTGATCGGTTGCCTCCAAAACTTTTACGGTAGCCAAACCTTTGTTAATCTGATGGCTAACAATATTTGGAATGTAATACTCGGATTTTATGTTTTCGTAGTTTTCAACTATAAACTTTTTAAATTCAGATTCTAATTCAGGAAACACATCAGGTGTGAAACCCCAGAAATTCATTGATACATAAACATTGCCATTCAGCTCTAAATCATTTCCATTATCATCAGCAACAATTTTTCCGTGCTTCCATCCTATTTTTGTTCTCTCGGTAATTTCAATTAATTCATTTTCCTTATTTACTTTGCAAACACCTCTTGAAACATCTCCATGTTCTG
Source organism: Bacteroidales bacterium (assembly GCA_021108325.1). Lineage (GTDB taxonomy): Bacteria > Bacteroidota > Bacteroidia > Bacteroidales > UBA12077 > UBA12077. Next base: position 23,986 of record JAIORB010000142.1, read on the forward strand.
AAAGAGTATTTTTTAATAAATAACCAGCCATACAATTTTTACCTTTGAGATTATTCTGCTGACTTTTCATATAATCTGCTACAACTTTAAAAGCACTTTTACCATAAAAATCATCTGCATTAATTACAACAAATGGTTCGTTAATAACATCTTTAGCCATTAAAACAGCATGACCTGTTCCCCATGGTTTTACACGATCTGCCGGTAGCTCAATCCCATCAGGTATTTTATCTAATTCCTGAAATACATATTCAATCTTAATTTTCTTGCTATATTTTTCGAAAAGCATTTCATTCATTTCTTTTTCAATATCCTTACGAATAATGAAAACAATTTTATTAAACCCGGCTTCTATAGCATCGTAAACCGAATAGTCAATAATTGTTTCACCACTTGGGCCAACTTGATCCAATTGTTTTAATCCACCATAACGGCTTCCCATTCCTGCTGCTAATACTAATAGTGTTAAATCCATATTTATAGTAAAAAGTTAAAATTTAAAAGAATAAATCTAATATTTATTAATTCTACAATACAAACTATTGCAATACTTTTTTAGGTTTTAATTTATATCCCCACATGCTAAAGTAAAAAATTATAAGGTAACAAGGGATACATATCCAATAAGCATATTGAGGTTGATTGGTAAAGTAATCTGCTAAAGCTCCCCATACTAATGGAAGTGTAGCTCCACCAGCAATTGCCATTATAAGAAGCGAAGATGCCGTTTTAATATGCTTACCAGTATTGTGAATTGCCAGAGGCCAGATTGCCGGCCATATAATTGCATTTGCTATTCCTAACAGAGCAATAAATAAAACGGATGTGGTTCCTGAAGTAAATATCGCAGCTAAAGTAAAAATAATTCCAAGTACTGCACTTAAAACGAGGGCAATACGCTGTGAAATCACTTTAGGTATAAGGATAAGACCTATAAAAATATATCCAACTATCATTGCTATTAAAGTGTAACTGGTATAAACTTTTGCTTGTGCTATATCAATACCTAAAAGCATCCCGTATCGGATAATTGTATCACCTGCTATTACTTCTACTCCTACATAAAAAAACAAAGCAATCACTCCCATCCATAGGTGTGGAAGATGGAAAATACTTTCAACCTCATTATTTTCTGGTCCTTTTTCAGATTCGCTATCTTCTTCACTCTCAATCTCAGGTAACGGAGAATAGCGCATCATTATACCAAGCAAAAACAAACTTATTGCAATTACAGTATATGGAGCAATTGCTCGTGAAGCGAGCTCATCAAGAGCAATGATTTTTCCTTCAGGACTCATAGTTGCTAAACTTTGCACAAAATTATCTCCATCGCTAAGAATAAAATAAGCAAGAATTATTGGAGCAAGAGCTCCTGCAATTTTATTACATATACCCATAATGCTGATTCTGCTTGCGGCAGTTTCAACAGGGCCAATTATTGTTATATAAGGGTTTGAAGAAGTTTGCAAAACTGTAAGACCTGTTCCCATAACGAATAATCCAATTAGAAAAATAGGGAAAGATCGTATAAAGGCTGCTGGAATAAAGATTAATGCGCCTATAGCCATAATCCATAAACCAATCATCATTCCGTTCTTAAATCCTGTTTTTTTCAATACCCAACCCGAAGGAATTGCCATAACAAAATATGCTATATAAAATGAAAAGGCAACCATTAGAGATTGTAAATTATTTAGCTCACAGGCTATTTTCAAGTAAGGAATTAAAATTCCATTTAGCCAGGTTATAAAACCGAAAAGGAAAAATAAAACTCCAATAATTATCATTGAAGTTACGAACTGTTTTCTATTGGAATTCATTTAAAATAATTTAATTAAGTAGAACAAAAATATTAATTATTTGGAATTTTCCTCCTTTCGATAGATTTAATAACCAAATTTCACACTTTAAATTGAAGCTTAGAATTACTTATCGATTGAGTCATACTTTACTTTTCTGTTAAAATACTTTATTCTCAACATAAGCAATAATAGCAAACCAGTTGAAGCTATTGCTCTAACAGAATATACCGTAGCCAGTATTCCTTTACTTGACAGTAATGCAAATACCGGAGCAATCATTAGTAAAATCCAAACCGAAAAAGGTTCTGTATTTTCTTTTGACTGCCATAATCTTCTTATAACGGGGAAATAAGCTATAACCAATATACTCTGGATCATTATGTGCGACAAAAAATGTGTTTTTGTAATAATCCAGAAAACTGTAATAAGTAAAACAGAAATTAAGCAGGCTTTGTCAAACTTGTTAAATTTTGTGCTTTTATCACCGTAAATGAAAATAAAAACGGTTATAGTTGACACCAGTATTAAATCTGTTGTGTTCAAAATATTATCCCATAAGCTAAAATCGCCTTCTGCCATATATGTTGTAAGACTCATAGCAACTGCTAATGAAAAAAATGCCCACATGGCTAATGCCGGTTTGATTTTTTGTTTATAGGTTAATAAACAATACCTTACTCCAATTATAATATTGATTATGGAAACAGATATTATAGAAAACTCTTTCATCCCGATTTATTAAAAATAGTTTCAAATATAATTTTTAGTTTCGACATAACTATAGCATTGAGTTTGTTTATTTTTTTATCTAAAAAGAATAATTAATTTTAGAATCTAATTAACAAACTTTAATTTAACTATGATATTAGAAAAAATTGAAAGTATCATCTTTCAGAACAAAACCAAAGACCAATTAATTGAAAATACATTAACAAGTTTGAGTGGATTACTTGCAGATGTTTTTAACGGCGATGATGTAAATCAGCTTAAGAATGAATTTCCTGAAAAGATTCAAATTGAAGATATTGGGATACAATTAAAAGCTGTTGCTGTTTATTTAAATAGCAAAGAGTTTAAAGTACCATGCCTGGAAATTTCAATTGACTTAATACAAGAAAAAACACAATATGAAATTGGAACATATTCGCTGATATTTGATGAAACATGTGAACAAATTGACGAGGTTTTAATAATCAATTAGTTTTTCATGAGTTTTAGATTTTTATTTACCTTTATTTTATTATTAAGCATAAAGAGCCTTAAATCACAGGTTTTTAAAGTTGATACTTCTGTCCGCCCTACAGAAATTGTTAATGATTATTTTATAGGTAAAAATCATGATGGTATTAAGATTAAAAATATTACTTATTCTGGATTAAAAGAATCCTTAGGATTATTTTACTATAACAGTAAAAAACAACGAGATTTACCGTTAAAAGGAATAGTTCTTAGCACTGGAAACGTGATTGATGCTTTAGGGCCTAATAATACAACTGCATCAACCGAAAATTATTTTAAAGGAGACCCTGATTTATCAAAAATTGTTAATTCAAAAACTTTTGATTCTGCAATATTGGAGTTTGATTTTCTTTCATTAACCGATAGTATTAATTTCGTTTTTCAGTTTGCATCTGAAGAATATCCTGAATATGTAAAAAAGGGTGTTAGTGATATTTTTGGATTCTTTATAACAGACCTAAGCACAAATAATAAAAAGAATATTGCAATTCTTCCAAATAATAACGTTCCAATAACAATTGATTTAATTAATAATTTTGTTAATTCCGATTACTATATTAGCAATAATTCATTAGAATATAGATTTAAAGGGAATTTGGATGCAGATGAACGCTTTTACGAAAACAACTATTTATTTCAATTTGACGGATATACAAAACCAATTTTTTCCGGATTAAAATTAGAACCATTTAAATGGTATCGTTTTAAAATTGCAATAGCTGACGTTGGCGACAGAAAATTTGATTCGTGGATATTTCTTAAAGGAAATTCCTTTGTTAGTAATGGCAACATAATTAACCCCGATATTGACGGTTTAAAAGAATATTTTAAGTTTTTTGATAATGATAGTTTAATAATTAAAACTATTGATAATAAAATACATATACTACTACCTCTTTATTTCAGCTTTAATTCATCTGAAATTTATAATACATCATATATAATCCTAAATTATATAAAAGACATAATACATTATTCTGATTATCAACTTATAATAGATGGTTATGCAGATGAAACCGGGGATGATGAATACAACCTAAAGCTTTCTCAAGACAGAGCTGATAATGTCAAAAAATATTTCATTGATAATGGAATTAATGAAAATAGATTGCAGGCTTTTGGTAAAGGCGAAATTAAATCAGGCGATGAATTAGATAAATCCAGGAAAGTGGAATTTATATTATATTAAAAGGCCCCCTTTAAGGAGCCTTTCATTTATCTCGCATTTTTAAATGCTAATTCCAGTTTTTTGGTAAGTCTTTTCAGTACTTCTTCTTCTGTTCCAATTCCATCTATATTGTATATATTTTTTTGCTTTGCATAATAATCCAATACAGGTTTTGTCTTGGTTTGAAAGCTTTCAAGTCGACGTATAATCACATCAGTATCCATATCATAATATCTATTCTTTTCAGTTTTACTACGTGCACTTAGTCGTTTTATTGATTCCAATGTCGGAACATCTAAATTAAATACACAGGAAACCGATGAATTTAGCTTACGTAATAAACCATCGAGTATATATGCCTGAACAATGGTTCTTGGAAATCCTTTAAAGAAAAATCCATTTGCATCAGGATGTGTTTGAATTTGTTTTTCAATAAGTTTAATTGCAAATTCATCAGGTACAATATCGCCTTTCTCTACGTATTTTTTTGCAGCCAACCCCATTTCAGTTCCTTTTTCAATTTCCCTGCGTAAAAGCGATCCTGTCGAAATATATACCAGATCATATTTATCTGCCAACAACTTACCCTGAGTTCCTTTCCCTGATCCGGGAGGGCCGAAAAGAACTACATTAAGCCATGTTTTTGTAAGCGATTGCTCAACAACATTTGTTATTCGTTCAAAAATATCATCAACACTTCCCACTCCGTCAACACTATATTTAATTCCTTTTTCTTTATAAAAATCTGCTACCGGAATAGTTTTATTTTTATATTCCATTAATCTGTTTTCAATTACTTTAGTAGTATCGTCTATTCTCTTTTCTTTTTTAGCTCTTTCAAGCATTCTTTCCATTAAAATATCTTGAGGTACTTCCAAACGAACCATGCAATTTAAAGATGTATTTAGTTTAAGTAGCAGACCTTCAAGAATATAAGCCTGAACAATAGTACGAGGAAAACCATCGAAAAGGAAACCGTTTACTTCTGTATTTGTTTTTATTTTTTTCTCGATTATCTGTACAATGATTTCATCAGACACTAAACCACCTTTTTCGATGACACTTTTTGCTTGCATACCAAGTTTTGATCCTGCAGTTATTTCTTCTCTTAAAATATCACCTGTAGATATATAGGCTAAGTTGTATTTCTCAATCAGTTTACGTGACTGAGTTCCTTTTCCTGCCCCCGGAGGGCCAAATAATGCGATATTATACATTCAGTTATAAATTTTAGAAGTTAACTTTTGTCCAAAAGCTAAAATAAGGTTTATTGGTTAATTACACAATAAAATGACTAAAATACTTATGAATGACTAAAATTAAAGATTGTGTTACTAATCAGTTGTTTTTCTTTTATATTTAATAATGCCTAAAATGCTTAGAAATGCCTATAGTGCCTAAAGTTTTTTTGGTTTTAAATTGTTTGTAGTTGGTAGTTATTAAATGCCAATTCATCATAGGAATTAAACATTCAACATACAATATTCAATTTTCATTATTTTTGCATATTCGACTTTCTTTTAACTTTTTTATTGATTATTGTGTGTTGTTTATTGAGTGTTTTTTCTAAATAACATCAATAGTTAATGTCAAAATAAGTATCACCCTATCAACCTTATTCGAATAGAGCCTTTATTAAGCATTATTTTGATTACTTCCACTTATTTTTTTAAATGTTTAGCACCAAACATCTATTAAAACTGTAATTTTAAGTACTTTAAGTACTCCTGTCTGCTACCAGGCAGGTTAAACTTTAGGCACTGATTAGTTACTAAAGTTTAATTTATTTAGTTCATTTTTAAATTTGCTTGGGTTGTGCTGCGGTAAGATATTTATTCCTCTAAACAACTGTCAAATACGCGTATGCGTATGAAAATCGTCCACTTTCCGGTACCATTAATAAAATCTTTTCACCTTTTTTGAGATTACCTGAATGGAATAATTCCTCTAATATTATATAAATAGATGCAGAACCTACATTTCCTACTTTTGTCAGGTTTGTAAACCACTTTTCTTCAGAAATCTCTATTCCCTGAACTTTTAGTTCATTATACAATTTTTGTTTAAAATACATTGATGAAATATGTGGCAAAAAGTAATCGACATCAGTAAAACTATTAATATTTCTTTTGTTTAAAGCTGCTGCTAATGGAGTTATACAACGATTCACAACGTATTTGTCCAGTAATTTAACATCTTGTTTTACCGAAAAAATAGATTTTTCTAACCATAATTCAGGATCAAATTCTTTCCATCCTTTAAGACTTCCGTTTTCATTTTTTTCAGAACCGGCATACATACATGCATCTAATTCATTAGCATACGAAATGGTTTCAATCCATTCAATTTTTAATGAAATACCTTCTGAGTTCGGATTATTTTCAAGTAGCATAGCTCCTGCACCATCTGATAACATCCAACGTAGAAAATCCTTTTCAAATGCCAGTATTGGTTTTTCTTCAAGATGATTTGTGCTATTCATTTCTTTATTAAACTTGTCGGCACGCAGTAAAGTTGAAATTACTTCCGAGCCGGTAGATACAGCATTTTTTGATTGTCCTGATAAAACTGACAAATAAGCATATTTTAATGCATGCATACCTGCACAACAAACTCCTGAAGGAGATATGATTTCAAGCGGTTTATTGCCTAGTTTTCCATGAACCATTGAGGTATGTGAAGGTAATAACTGATCGGCCAATGATGTTCCACACGATAATACTTCAATATCCTTTATCGAGAAATTTTTATTTTCAAGATTTTTAATTGCATTTGCTGTTAAATCAGCATTGGAATATTTTACATTTCCTTCCTGATCAATTACATAATACCTGTCTTTTATACCGTTTTGTCTGAGAATAATATTTTTTGATCTGGAAGGTGTTCCGTTAACTAATCCCAAAATTGATTCCATATCATCATTTGATACAGGTTTGTTAGGTAAAAATTTAGCAATGTTGTTGATATATACCTGGTTTGGCATTTTTATACGTTCTTATAAATTTGACATTAACTTTACCTGAGAGAAATATTTAACTTCTTCACGACTCTTTCTTATTCTAAAAGGCGCAAAAATAAGAAAAAAAACATATTTAAGTGGTGCAATTACTAAAATTGCAAAAGGAAAATACCATCTGAATATGTTAACTCTTGTTCTTCTTTCAGAATTTGCAGGCCCGCCTTTTTTCAAAATAAAATTTGCCCAGATCTTAAATACTCTTTCTGCAGCAGTTTTTTCAACCGACAATAAATACGGATTAATTTTTACAGCTTTATGTTCCAGTAAGTTATCCTGTAGATTTTCTAATGTTTTATTATCGAAGTGATTTTTAATTATTTCTCCAAATTTTTCTGATTCATCAATATCTTTCTGAGAAATTCCCGGTTTTGGGAAAAATCCTAAAAAACGATCTTTTTTCCCGGTAAATAAAAAGTAAGATATAGTAACAATTCCCGTTAAATTTTCTGCTCTATCTCGTAAAACGATATTTCCGATTAGCCTGCCACCATTTTCTGCAATTTTATTTTTTACATACTCCTGTGCTAAAATCCACATATTCCTGACACCTAATAAGGTTATAACAGGTTTATCCTTAAAAATCCTTTTTGCCTGGTCAGAAAGTAAAAATGAATTTGAAGGTATTGAAGGCGACATATACCATGCCGTATAAGCAAAAACAATTAAATCAAAATCTTCGTCTCCTAAATCCAAAGGCTTTATTTTACAGGGTATTCTATTTACTGATTCAGGAAATGAATCAAAAAACTCATAGCCTTTCCACGGGAAACCATATTCTTTTACAGGTTCAATATTTGCATATGTAACAGAATAATTATTTGATTTTACAAAAGGTATTGCAAAGTTTTTAACTATTTCGGTAAGTTGTCCTGATTGTGAATAATACAGAATTAATATCTTGTTCATTTTAATGTTAGCTATTAAATGGCAGGCTAAAGTAAATGAAAATATTGTAAAATAAATATGTTCTATAATATTTTGATTGATTATTTACAGTAAGGATTTGAAAGAATACAAATACTTCCGAAGTTTTAAAAACTTCGGAAGTGTCTTTAGCCACTTAACACTTTTTCTCAAATTAATAGGAAATCAATCCGATAGTCATTTAAAAATATATTAAACTTTGCATATATTAGTAAGTCAAATACACTGAGTTTTTTATTAATTTAAAAATACAAACTGTTATGAAGAAGATAGTTATATTAATTAACCTTTTGATTTTTACAAATGTTAGTTTTGGTCAAAATAAAGATTGGACAACGTATTATGAAAATTCTGACTTTTTAGAAACTCCCCGTTACAATGAAACTATAGAGTATACAAAGAAACTGGCAGAATCTTCGGACTTAATAGAGTATGAAAGTTTTGGAACAAGTCTGCAAGGCCGTGATTTACCCCTGTTAATTATTGATAAGAATAAAAACTTTACTCCGGAAAGTGTAAAAGAATCAGGCAATGCAATTTTACTTATTGAAGCTTGTATTCATCCCGGTGAATCTGAAGGAAAAGACGCAGGTTTGATGTTAATCAGAGATATAATCATTCATAATAAATTCCCGAAACTACTGGAGCATACAACTGTCTTGTTTATACCAATTTTTAATGCAGATGGTCACGAAAGATTTAGCGCCTATAACAGGATAAATCAAAACGGGCCAAAAGAAATGGGTTGGCGCACCACAGCAAGTAATCTTAATTTAAACCGTGATTTTTTAAAAGCAGATGCTATAGAAATGCAACAATGGCTTAAACTATTTAACGAATGGTTACCCGATATGTTTATTGATATTCACACAACCGATGGTGCCGATTATCAATATTCCTTAACTTATGGAATGCATATTTTGGGCGATATGAACAAAGAACAAACCAAATGGCAAAATAATTACCTTGCAGAAGTAGAAGAAAAACTTCTGGACGATAATGTGTTAATGTTTCCTTATGTATCTTTTAGAAGATGGCACGACCCGCGAAGCGGATTAATAAGAAGAACAGCATCGCCCAGATATTCAACCGGTTATTCTGCTTATCAAAACAGACCTGCTTTACTGGTCGAAACACATATGTTGAAAGATTATAAAACAAGAGTTGATGCCACATATCATTTACTTAAACATACATTGAAAATTGTTGATAATCAACATACAGAATTAAAAGAAATAAATATAAATGCCGATTCGGAAACCAGAGACTTAGCAGGAAAAGAGCTTATTTTAGCTTATTACACTTCCGATAAAGATAGCAGTATAGTTAAGTTTAAAGGTGTTGATTATGATATTGTACATAGCGATTTAACAAACGATATTTGGGTACAGTTTAGCGATAAACCAAAAGATTACGATTTGATATTATTTGACAAATTAATGCCTGCTTCAAGTGTAAAATTACCGCAGGCTTATATTATTCCGGTTGAGTGGACAGAGGTAATCAGTCGACTGGGAATGCATGGTATAGAATATTCTGTTATAAAAGAACCTAAAGAAATCGATATAAAAACTTATAAGTTTACAAATGTTATTTTTGTAAATTCTCCTTTCGAAGGCAGGCAAATGGTACAAAACTTTGATATGGAGGAAATCTCAATTAAGAAGCTATTTTCTGCAGGCTCTGTTATTGTTCCAATAAACCAAAGAACGGCTAAAATTATTACTCATATGTTGGAGCCGATTGGGCCGGATTCGTATGTACGTTGGGGATTTTTTAATGTAATTTTTGAACGAAAAGAATATGTCGAAACTTATGTTATGGAAAAAATGGCTCGTGAAATGATTAAAGAAAATCCTGAATTAAGAGAGGAATACGAAAAAGCTGTAAAGGAAAACCCACAGTATTATAATAATCAGTGGACTAAATTGTTTTGGTTTTTCGAAAGAACACCTTACTGGGATCAGCAGAAAGATGTATATCCGGTAGGGAGAATTTACGATTTGGAAACTATAAAATAACAATATAAACAGTTATAATTTAGTTTATATTTGCATATATGTGGAAAGAATTAGAAATATTGAGAGAAAAATATCTTGATTTAAAATTGAATCAGGCAATTGACTATGAGAAATTTTCAATGATTTCAATAGTTTATAATTCTACGAAAATTGAGGGTTGTTCATTAACAGAAAGTGATACTAAGATTTTATTAGAAGATGATATAACAGCTAAAGGAAAACCTTTATCAGATCATTTAATGGTAAAAGATCATTATGCAGCTTTTCAATATATTAAAGAACAAGCAATCTTAAAGAAAGATATTTCGCTTTCGCTTATAAAAGAAGTGGCAGCTATAGTAATGAGAAATACAGGGAGTCAAATAAATACAATTTCCGGAGAATTTGACACTTCTCAAGGAGATCTCAGATTAGCCCAGGTATATGTTGATAAAAAATATTTTCCTGATTTTCGAAAAGTAGAACCATTACTAATAAAACTATTTGAAAATATTAATAAACGACTAAAGCTTGTTAAAGGAAGTGAAATAATAAAATTATCAGCAGACATTCATTATAATTTAGTGAATATACACCCCTTTGGAGATGGTAATGGAAGAACTTCAAGATTATTAATGAATTATATTCAAATGTATCATAATGAACCATTAATAAAAATATTCACTGAAGATAGAGCTGATTATATTGATTCATTAAACTTAACCGAAGAAAAAAAGGACATTTTAATTTTTAGAGAATTTATTTGTAAACAGCAGATTAAATTCTATAAAAGTGAGATAGAAAAATATAAGAAAAAAGATATAGGATCTTCATTATTATTTTAAAATGCTACGAGCTATAAAATATTTTCACGAACCATCATAATAATGCATTACAGCCCCGTTTCCGGGGCTTTTTTATTTGCTTTCCAATTACTTTTTTTAGAATAACTCCGTTTTTATTTCGTTTTTTACTAACTTCATGCAACATAAAAAAGTGCAATTTTACAATACGAACTTAAATTGTTGATTATGAACAAAAGATTCAAATATCTTATAATACTATTGTTGAGTGTCACGCCTTTGTTCTCAATATCGCAAGAGTATCCATCTATTCAAGAAATAGAAAATGTAATAAAAAAAGAAATTGATAATGGACGTAGTAATAGTATTGTTGTTGGGATAATAGATAATGGCAAAGAGAATTATATTTGTTATGGAAATCCTATTGAAGGGAAATTACAAAAAGCAGATGAAAGAACGATATATGAAATAGCTTCAATAACAAAAGTTTTTGTAAATACAATCTTTGCAGATTTATTATTGAAAGGAGAATTATCTCTTGACGACCCAATTTTAAAATATTTACCTGACACCTTAATGCTTCAGGATCAAAAGGGTAAAGAAATCACTTTAAAGCATTTAGCAACACATACTTCAGGTCTGCCAAGTAAATTGGAGAAAATTGATTTACGAGAGTTGAGTCTTTATTATCAAACTCAATCGTATAATGATTTATTTGTTTCTCTTGAAAAATATAAATTTCAAAATTCTCCGGGAACAGTATTTTATTATTCAAATATAAATACAGCTATACTAGCCTATATCATTTGTAAAGTAAGCAATAGAGATTTAGAAAGTTTATTTAGGGAGAGAATATATAAGCCTTTCCAAATGAAAAACACTACTTTGAATTTGACCAAAGAACAAGAAGAATATTTTGCTACAGCATATAACAGGCCGGGAAGACCAATTGAACATTGGGAATGGAATGCTGAAGCCGGTGCCGGAGGGCTTCGCTCAAATGCTCAGGATTTAGTAATTTTTATGCGAAAACTATTTTATGAAGATTCTCCATTAAAAGAAGCAGCAAATTTAGCAGTTACAGTACAGTTCGATTCAACCAGATATAGAAATACAAAGATAGGTTTAGGCTGGTTTATTACTAAGGGTAAAAACAGCTTAATAGTGGGACATGGTGGTACTACACATGGTTTTAAATCATTAATTATGTATGATACATTAAACAATAGAGGTGTTGTAGTACTTTCAAATTCTTCAAGAGAAATTACTGACATTGCTCTTTACACATTTGATAAGAAGAAAAAAATAAATGAATTTAAGACCATAAAAACTGAAGAAATAAGCGCCGAATTATTTAAGCAAATTGAAGGAAGCTATAGCTTTAATATTGGGGATGTTAAAGATACTGTTACCGTTTATGAAAGAGATAATCTCTTCTTTGTATATTCACAAAACGTGGGTGAATTTGAGATGTTTCACATAGGAGATAATTCTTTTTTAATTGATGATATGAAAATTAAATTTAAAGATTTTAAATCCAATAAGGCACATACTATTACAAGTACTAAGAAACAGGCAATTACAGGAAAGAGAATTGAATAAATAGTTTTTATTTTTTGTCATGCACTAAACTATTTGGCTTTAATTAAATCTTATTATCCTTTGTCCGGTTTATATTTTTACTTTTAAACGTTATAAGTCACTTACTTAGCTGCGTTTAAAGAGAACTCTGAATTAAGAGAAGAATACGAACAAGCAGTAAAGGAAAACCCACAATATTATAAATAATCAGTGGATAAAGCTATTCTGTTTTTCTTCAGATTTTATTAACGTCTACTAACAAGCCATAAGAAAAAAATACGTGAGTGCAATACATACAAAATGGCATAAAAATTGTTGATTTTCAGACTTTATTAATAACTGCCCTCGATGAAATTAACTTTAATTTTTCTACTTTTTACTTTCTGTTCATATGCTCAAAACATTAAAGGATTGGTATTGGATGAAAAAACCAGTGAACCTTTAGTAGGTACTCATGTATATTTAAAAAATAAAAAAGAAGGAGTCTCAACGAACGGAAAAGGCGAATTTATTTTGCAAGTTCAGTCAAAAATTAACAAAAACGATACAATCTATTTTTCCTGTATCGGGTATGTAACAAAAAAAATTACTTTTTCTGACTTGAAAGAAAAAAAATCTATTGTGTACCTTTCGATAGATATTCAGAATCTTAAAGAAGTTACAATTGTTTCAAGTAAGCTATTAAAACCTAGAATAGATTACAATAAATTAGCATCATTAAAAGATGGATTATATTCATTTGGATCTTTATTAATTAAAGATAATATCTATGTCATAAGTGGAGATGCTTCAATTAAAAAAGATGTAGTATTAGAAGCTTTTTATAATTCTGCACACATACCTAACCAAAATTTCCTGGAGAAAATCAAACCGGATTTATCCTGGCAAAACTTCAGTTGTGGTTTGCAAATATATGATATTAAGACAGATGCTTGGAAAATATCTAGTTTGAAGTTTAGAAAAAGAGCATATCATAATATACATTATTTCAATAATAAAATATATGTTTTGGGAGGCAAAAGATTATCAACAAACAGAGCTTATGAATATTTGGATGATAAAATTGAAGTATATGACCTAAAGAATGATACAATTTTAATTGATCACACAAATCCACATCAGGCTGTAAACTTTGCATCTTTCATGTACAACGATAACATAATTGTATTAGGTGGTTCAACAAAATTGAAAATAAACGGGGAGAAAGAATATTCAAATAAAGTCCATTTGTACAATCTGGAGTCAGGATATTGGTATGAATTAAATGATATGCCCAAGGCTAAAGAAACGAAAGGAGTTCTTATTAAAAATAAAATATATTTAATTGGAGGTCTTAATTTTAATCCCTTAAAAGAGATAGAAACTTATGATTTGATTACGGCTGAATGGAAAATTGAAGGTGAGTTATTCCGAGGAGTTGAAAGACCGGCACTAACATATAACGATAATATTATTTATATTTTCGAAGAAGGAAGAATATATACTTATAATATTGAAACAAAAGAGTTAAATGAGTATTTAATCGATTTGTCTTTAAAATATTCCGAACTATTTTATGCAAATAATATGCTTTATATACTTGGAGGTTTTCAAGAAGAAGATTTTTCCATTACACCATCCTCAGGTTTATTTAGTATTGATTTAAATGAATTTGAAAAAACTAAAATTCATCATGCAAAAACCTTTTAAACTATTTGATTTTGATTAAATCTTATAAATACTAATTTTATATATTTAAAATTCATGTTAATTTCAAACTATAATACAATCGTAATGAAAAAAAGTTTTCTAATTATCTTATTTTTAGTCGTTTTGGTATTTACGCAATGCACAAACGTTAATAATAAACAGTTAGCCGATCAGAAGAATATAAACGATCAGGCAATCGAAAAAACTCAAAAAGCTCTAATCGAAAAATCAGGTTCTGAAAATGAAGAACTAATTAATCGTGGTGTTTCTCATGTAGCATCTTTGTGGCGTACATCAGATGGCGCAGTTACTAAATTTGAAAGTTTCTGTATGGACCAATTTATTAATGATGCCGGTGAAAAAGAAATGGTATTTCTGAAAATTTCAAAGAATTTTGAATCATTGTGGGGACATCAAAATAAGGTTTTGCTTGATCTGAACGAAAATATGCACCTAGATAATGGCCCTTACCATAAGATAGATGCAATGTTTGCCGGATATAGCCCTGGATCACATTTTTCAAGTGATTTTTATTCAAATAAAATAGCATTTGTAATAGCATTAAACTTCCCTCCTTTTTCTTTAGATGAAAAAAATGATATTGGTAAAGACTGGAACTCTTTAGAATGGGCCTATGCTCGTTTGGGAGATGTTTTTACTGCTCGTGTGCCAGCTAAATTAACTCAGGCTATTTCATTAGCTGAAACAAATGCTGACATTTATATCGCGGAGTATAATGTTTATATGGGGTACTTATTAAATAACGAAGGAGTAAAATTGTTCCCTGAAGAAATGGTTTTGCTTTCACACTGGAACCTGCGTGATGAGATAAAATCAAATTACGCCAATCAGGAGAATGGACTTGAAAAACAAGATATGATTTATACTGTAATGAAGCATATTATAAACCAAACCATTCCCGAGAAAGTTATAAATTCAGGCGAATACGATTGGAACCCTATTGATAACAAAGTTTATCAGGATGGAAATGAAATTGAACTAAGCGCAGAACCTGATACTCGTTATCTCCAAATTTTAAATAATTTTAATGCAAATAAGGCTACTGATGAATATTATACTGATTATAATACTTTTATCAAAAGAGCTTTCTCCGGAGCTAAAGAAATTCCACAAGAAGAAATAGAAAAATTATTTGATGAATATTTATCATCTCCGGTAGTTAAAGAAGTTGGTAAATTAATAAGCAAACGTTTAGGAAGAGATTTGAGGCCTTACGATATTTGGTATGATGGATTTAAAGCCCGCAGTTCGATTTCCGGAGAAACACTCAACGAAATGACTCAGGGGAAATATCCTGATGCAAAAGCTTTAGAAGCTGATTTGGGTAACATTTTGAAAAAGCTGGGCTGGGAAAAAGAACGTGCGGAATTTATAGCATCAAAAGTTACTGTTGATCCTGCTCGTGGTTCCGGTCATGCTTGGGGAGCCCAAATGAAAGCAGAAAACGCTCATTTGCGTACAAGAATTTCCGGCAAAGGAATGGATTACAAGGGATATAATATTGCAGTACACGAATTTGGACATAATGTAGAGCAGACTATTTCTTTGCATAATGTTGATTATTATATGATTAATGGTGTTCCGAATACTGCATTTACCGAAGCCCTGGCCTTTATATTCCAAAAAAGAGACCTGCAATTATTAGGCTTTAAAAATGATAATTTAGATAAAGAATATCTTGAAAACCTTGATCTTTATTGGTCGGTATTTGAGATTATGGGAGTTTCGATGGTTGATATGAAAGTATGGAAATGGTTATACGAAAATCCGGAAGCTACTGCATCTCAGTTAAAAGAAGCAACCGTAAGTATAGCAAAAGGAGTATGGAATAAATATTATGCTGATGTATATGGAACAACTGACGAACCTATTTTGGCAATTTATTCTCATATGATAGCCAGTCCGTTATATTTAACAAACTATCCTTTCGGTCATTTAATTGATTTTCAGATTGAACAATATTTAGTGGGAAAAGATTTCTCTGATGAAGTTGACAGAATCTGGAGTATTGGCCGTTTAACACCGGAAATATGGATGCAGAAAGCTGTAAAAGAAAGTATTTCGATTAAACCAATGATTGAAGCTGCTGAAGAAGCTTTGAAACATATTAATTAGATAAAAATCAACACAATATAAAAGGTTGGCAATAAATGCTAGCCTTTTTTTGTTTTTAATTAGGTACTGTACTAGAAACAAATCAAATAAATTGTAAATACATCTAATGATTTTTTTATATCTTTAACCATTAACATGAAAACAGATATCTTATGAGCGCAAAATTTTCATTATATGCAAAATTGGGAATGATCCCAAAAACTTCTGTTTTAGAAGAAAAAGAGAATAAACTCAAACAAGAATTTGAAGATTTCAATGCATACTCAGCATCGGAAGAATTAGCCCGGTATAAAGAGCTTGATGCATTTGTGACTTCAAAAGAGTTTGAAGACATAAAAAAAGAAATAAATGCTAAAAAATATCCCGGTTCTGAACCTTTCGAAAAAGAGAAGAGCTATAAAGCGCAGAAAAAATCGAAAAGAATAAAAACCTATTACCAGGTAAAAGATTCTCAGGAGTTAAAAGATTATGAATTATTTAAAGATTCGGAAAAACTTGCCAATTACGAAGAGTTAAATCAGTTTTTTACTTCCCCTGAGTTTGACGAATTTAAGAAATCATTAATACAACAAAAACAAGAAAAAACACAGGCAATAAAAGATAAGCAGAGTAAATATAAAGAATTAAAGAAAAAATTTAAATGGTTCTTTGCTTTAAAAGAATCAAAGCAGTTGTCAGATTTTAATGAGTTTAGCAGTTCGCAGGAATTACAAAACTTTTTTGAGCTTGAGAAGGAAATTGAAACAATAAATTTCGATGCTTTAAAAGCAGACATTGAGCAACAGAAAAGGGATAAAATAGCTGATTTAAATACTGTTATTTCACGTCATAAAGAACTTAAAACTTTAAGTAAAAAAGTAAAAAAAGGTGAAGATTTCGCTGAAAAAGAAGAACTCATTAAACTTACTAATGTAATAAAGTCCGGTAATCATAAAAAAGCTATAAAAGAACTTAAAGTTGAAAATCTGGATGAATTTAAAAAGCAAAAGGAATTTCAGAAGCTTAAAAAAGCATCAAAAATTAAAAATTACTTCAAATTCAAGAACTCCGAGAAATACAAAAATTATCTTCAATTAGATGGTTCAGAAGAAATTGGAACATTTCTTGAATTAGAAAAAGAAGTAAGCTCTCCTGAGTTCAAGTCTCATATTAATGAAGTTAAAAACCTGAAATTCGAAAATACTGAGGAATTTAAAAAGCAAAAAGAATATAAATCACTAAAAAAATCTGCAGAAATTAAGCAGTATTTTAAGTTCAAAGATTCTGCAAAGCTTGCTATTTATACTGAATTGAACGAATCACAAGAAATTGCTGATTATGAAGACTTGGAGGCTTATATTAATTCCGAAGAGTTTAAAGAAGAAAAGAAATATTTGCTAACTAAAAATAAATTCAAGTTGTCTGAAGAATTCAAGCAAGCAGGGGAATTTAAAGAGCTTAAGAATTCAGATAAAATAAAATGGTACCTGAAGTTAGAGAAGCAAAACGACTTTGATAAGTTGCATGAGTGGGAACTTACATTTGAAGATAATTTCGATGGAAATAAATTAGATGCTGATAAGTGGATGACTGGCTATTATTGGGGTAAAAACCTATTAAATGATGACTATGTTCAAATGAATGAGAAACAATTCTTTAAAGAAAATAATTTAGAACTAAACAATAGTAACCTGAAAATAACTACCAAACAGGAACAAGTTCAGGGTAAAGTTTGGGATCCTTCAATGGGTTTTTATTCTAAAGATTTTGAATATACTTCAGGCTTAGTAAATACAGGACAGCATTTTAGGCAGCATTATGGCTTATTTAAGGCTAAAATTAAAGTAAATCACTCCTATCCTGTTCATCATGCCTTCTGGCTATTAGGTGAGAAAATTACGCCTGAAATTGACATTTTTAAGTATGGTAAGAAATCTTCCTCAAAACTTGAGGTAGCTAATTACTGGAATGGTAACGGAGATATTAAGAAAAACAAGAAATCCATAGGTGGTGTTAATTTTGCTAAAGATTATTTTATTTATTCTCTAGAATGGACCAAAGATAAGCTAACCTGGAAAATTAATGATGTTGTTTTATACGAACAAACAACGGGAATTCCTGAAGAACCAATGTACATTGTATTAAGTTCAGGTATAAGTCAGGAAGGTAACCCTGCTGTTCCATGTAATATGGAGATTGATTGGGTAAGAGCTTATAAAAAGAGTGAATAACCTAGCATTTTTATGTGTTTGTATTTTTGTTAGTCATTAGTCATTGATGGTTAGTTGTTCGTTTCACTCACGTCATTCATTGTCATTAAGTCATTACCTAATTTTGAATTTCAAGGTTCAAATAAATTAATCTTCTTCTATTTCTTCAAGCTTTCTTTGTATTCGAACCAAAGCTTCTTCTAAGGTTTCGTCAGGGCACATGTAGTTATATTCACCCCAGAACTGATGATCATATTGAAAGTTTTCGTCAATAAAAACATTACTTGTAGAAATAGTTTCAATTCTTTTAAATCGTTTAACATCAACAGTATCAATGTTATTAGCTGCAAATTCGAATATGGTTGTAAAATCAGTGGAAAATAACTTTCTTTTATATTTAACCTTAAACTCTAATTCGCCTCTGACAAGGTTTATAAAATATTTATTATTTATTTTTCTGTAATTTATAAGATACTTAACAACAGTTGGTTTTACACGTGTACCAAAAGCTTTTTTTACAACCAAGCTACTTCCTAATTTTTCTAAGGCTTCAGCCGTAATATTAAACTCAACAGCAACAATCGCTAAACGATCTGTATTTATATAAATATTCCCTTCAAATGAATTGTCTTCAATATAAAATTTTGGTTTAAAGCTTATTACATAGGTCGAGCTATTATCAAAATTTACAATATCTGTAATGTTGTAATTAAAATAATGAAAGGATTCTTCTGTTAAAAAATAAGAAGGATTTTTTATAAGATCGAGATAGAGACTTGCATATAATCCGCCCTTTAGTTTTAACGAAACCGTATCGGCTTGCGAAAAGTATTCGTTTTTTCGATTTTTCAACAATTTAATTTGATCTGAATATAAACCTAAATAAGGACTTTTATAAACCTCCAGAACAGCTTCTGTTATTGAAGCCAGTTCATTTTTGTTTGTTACAATCTCCCTGTAAAAGGATGTTATATAATAAGGATCTGTATAGTAGTTATCTTTAATTTTGTCAATTGCCTGTCCCAAAATAATTTCAGCATTATTACTTCTGATAATAACCTCCTGAATTTGAAAACGATCTTGTTTTA
This sequence comes from Bacteroidales bacterium, assembly GCA_021108325.1. Classification (GTDB taxonomy): domain Bacteria; phylum Bacteroidota; class Bacteroidia; order Bacteroidales; family UBA12077; genus UBA12077. The sequence goes on from JAIORB010000142.1 coordinate 43,624, forward strand.
AGTAAATTTTATTTTTGTAAAAGGATAATTGATTGATAGGTATATATGTATTTTTGTACCCTATATATGAAACCGCCAGTGTATCTAATAAGTTGTTATATGATATTTTTAAATTAAAACGACCCCGATCATTAGAGACTGTCCCGATACTTTTTCCTAAAAGTGAAATATTAGCAAATGCAAGTGGTTCTCCGGATTCTCTGTCATATATACTTCCAATTATTTGTAAAAAGCTTTTGTTGTTTGTTATTCTACTTTTAGATGCTAATGCTAAATTATATATCAAATTCTTTTTGCGAATTACAATTTGTTTATCTACAACATAGAACGTTAGTGTTGTGTCATTCAGAAGATTCGATAAAAGATTTCTTAGTGCTATTTCTTCGTAGTTGGCTTTTATTTCATTCTCCGATGCTATTAAGTCAGAATTATATGAAAATTCATAACCAACAATATCTCCAATTTCATTTAGTCCTTCGTAAAGAGATATGCTACGTGTTTTATATGTAATTACACTATCTAAAATAGAATTAGTTTGAGAAAAAACTTGTAAAGGTCTAAAAACAAATACCATGACTCCTATTAAAAGAATCATGGTATTTATAATATTACGCTTTTTATTAATCATGAATTACTGCATATAAAAGAAATTTAATATACAGATAATTTTGAAATTAACTATCATGTTTTACAAGATAAATTTGATCATCAGTGCTTTCAATTTTTAAATTAAAAGTCAAGCAAATAACATTTAAAATAGAATCAATATCCTGATTCCTGAAAGTAGACGTATATCTTAACTCTAACACGTCTGGATTCTTGCATTCTATCTTAGTTTGGTAAACTTTATTTAAAGTTTTAATTACCTTTTCTAAATTATCTTCGTGGAATACAATTTCTTTAGTTTTCCATGCAACTATATTCTGGTCTTTATTTTTTGTCTTAGAAAGATTGTCTGTGCTTAAAACTCCAATATCACCAGGGTTTATTAAGATTTTTTTGTCACCATTTTTCATTCTGGATAACTGAACCAAACCTGTTTCGACAAAAACTTCTACCTTATTTCCGGGAATATTTGCATTTACATTAAATGATGTTCCGAGAACTTTAACTTCTGCGTTTTTAGCTTCAATAATAAAAGGCTGATCAGGGTTCTTTGTTACATCGAAAAATGCTTCACCTTCAAGCTCTATTCTTCTTTCATTTGAAGCAAAAACTTTTGGATAAGATATTTTACTATCTAAGTTTAATACAACTGTACTTCCATCAGGTAATACTATTTCCTTTTCCAGTTTGTTTAATGATGCATATTCAAGAGTAATACTTTTATTAGCAATCTTTTGATAGATTTTTGTAGAAAAGAATCCAATACCCAGCAATATCACTATGGTTGCTGCAAATTTCAATACAGCAGGAAACGCGAAAAATCTTACTTTCTCCTCTTCAATTATCGGCACATTTTGTTCATCTTCCTGAATCCTGTTTTTTAATTTTTCCCAAGCCGAATCTACGTTAATTTTATTCATCGATTTATTTAAATTTATAATTTCTAAGTCTTGTTTTACTTGATTAAATAATATTTGGTTTTCTTTATTTTCGTCTTTCCATTTAAATAATTCATTAATCTCCTCCTGGCTGCACTCATCTGAATAATATTTAGCAATCAGGTCCCAATTTTCTATGTTATTATTTGTTTTCATAATTTTCCCTTTAAATTATTTAAACAGCTTCGGCATAATCTTTCAGATACAATCTGAAATGCTTTAGAGCTTTTCCCATGTTTGCTTCAACGGTTTTAATTGATATTGAAAGTTTTTCAGCAATTTCATGGTATTTTAAGCCTTCATATCTACTCATTTTGAAAATTTTCCGGCATCTTTCGGGCAGCGAATTTAATGCTTTATTTATAACTTTTGATAATTCCTTTGCGTCTAACTCTTCAGCCGGACTAATGCTTTCATTTACATAATGAGATTTATAATAATTCTCGTATTTAATATCCAAAGAACGTATTCGTAATTTCTGTAAACAATTATTTTTCACTGCAGTATATAAGTATGCTTTAAGTGATGTTGTTATATTTAAGGTTTTATGATTTTTCCAAATATTATAAAAAGTGTCTTGTACTACTCCTTCCGATTGTTCAATATTCTTAACATATTTTATGGCAAAATTGCATAATCTCTCATAATATTCTTTAAAAAGAATCTCAAACTGCTTAATATCACCTTCTTTTATACTACTTAAAATATTTTTGTCTGAAGGAATCATATATTTATGCTATCAATTATTGTATTAAAATAATGAAATATATTTCGTTTTACAAAATTTTCTGTTTTTAAAACTTATGGTCAGTCAATTTAAAACTGACCATAAGTACTCACTAAATCACTCTGTTAAATAACTAACCTTCACCCTCAAACCAAAACTTTTATACTTATGTACCTGTTTTTTCTAATACTTAGATAATAAAAGATTGGTTTACCCTACGCGTAAAAAGAAAAAAAAGTAAATCTTTCTAAATTGCAGCATCAATAATCAATTTTGAAACATCAATTTCGATGAAAAGTATCTTTTTTTTAATAATTTTGATTGTGTTTATTTTTATCTAAAAAAAAGTGAAAAATCGTATTAAAAAACAAATTACTAAAACAAATCATTCATTCTTTATCATTTTTCTACTTTTAATTATGATAGTATGTTTGAAGGCTCACAGTCAATCTACTGACAGTTCCAAAGTCTGGTTCACTCCTAACGTTGGCAGCGTGGATATGTTAGACTTATTCAACCAACCGGAACAATGGGACTCCGCCAGATCGAAGATAGATGTGTTCAAGTTCTATACAGGACAGGTGGGTACCGGAGGTTGGAGTTGCACCGTAAGCCAAAGTTGCAACTGCGGAGAAAACCATCTCCAAAACTTTGTGAATGTTCAGGCATTTTCTAAATTAGGGCAATGGGGGATTGACATCGCAGTTGAATCGTTTTTTGCCGGTGCCATTATGTCTTACGATCCCATTGAATGCTCGACAGCCGAGTACGTGTACAACCTGACCCTCGATGGATCAATCAATGTTATTCAAAACATTGAAGCAAACGGCGGAATCGTCAGCTACCTGGCGATGGATGAACCTATTAGACGATGGTACCCACTATACCATTATATCTATTGGGAACAAACAGATCCCAGGCCATGTCTCGTTGATTCACTTGGTGCTCTGGCAGATCATGTAGCCGCTTATATAAAACAAATGGAAATATGGTTTCCTTCGGTTTCTATTGGCCAAATAGGGCTTTATCCGGAAGTGGGGGTTAATCAGTTTAAAGAATATATTATTGCTCTTGAGACACGGGGCGTTTCACTTGCGTTTTTACATATAGATGTTCATGGGCCCCGAGTTGACGAGTATATCTCATTCGGAATAAACATCGATGTAGCAGATGATATGGCTGAATTAAAATCATTTCTTGAAGAACATAATATAGAATTTGGTTTAATTTTCTTCGATACTTATTATGATAGTCAGTATTGGGAGCCCGATGAGTATAACGATAGTACATATTACGCGGGAACTATGGATTGGGTCAACTTTGTTAACGATGCAAATCTGAAGCCGGACCACAGCATTTTCCAAAGCTGGGTGTTCCCATACTACACTACAGGAATTGGCCCCAACGAAATTCCTGTCAATTTACCTGAGAACGACAGTTCTATTTACAGCCACACACGTTTAATCAACGAAGGATACGATATTCTTAATTCGTCTTCTGTTGGATTATCTGACCCACCGACAGCTTTATCGGAAAAATTTGTCCTTCATCAAAATTATCCTAATCCTTTCAATTTAGAAACTACGATAACATATTCGTTGGAAAATTCAACTCATGTGCAAATTAAAATA
>JAIORB010000024.1 GCA_021108325.1 Bacteroidales bacterium
GCATATAGTTCATCTACTTTTATTGCCGTGCGGCTACGCGACGATGTTCCGTCTACAGGTAATAAATAAGCGCTTTTACTGGTTTCATCAGGCATACCATGGCCGGCATAGTAAAAAATAACTTTTGCCTGCCCGCCATACGCTTTCGTTACATTGTTAAGCCAGTCTATTTCATCTAGCATTGTTCCAAATGTAGCATCAGCAATATAGTGTACTTGCTTTTCAGGGATGCCCAGTGTTTTAACAGCATAATCTTTAAATGTAAGGGCATCGTTAACAGCATATTTAACCCGAATTTCGTTTTTATAATTTTCGTTGCCTATTATCACGGCAAAAATATTTTTATTTTGGGCAGCAGATCGCGGAATGTTAATATCAACATCGGAGTTACCGCCAACCGTAATTTTTTTAGTGCTCTGTGTTACATTACCCAAAGCTGTATATGTCTGTAATGACCCAATATCAATTTGTACATCTTTAAATGTGTTATCCACCACAACAGAGTTAAATGTTACAGGCTTAGATGCATCGTAAGCATATATTTTTCCGTTCGCAGGGTTCTTGATATTCGCATTTTTAACAATAATATTATTTGCATTGAACGTATATTTAACATTTGAAAAAGTAAACTTTCCCAGGTTATTCCCAAAATTCTCGGCTTCGGTACGCGGTATCGGCACATAAATACTTTCAAAACCTTTTATATCGATTTTAAACAACTGGCTCTCAGCATCGTAATTGGAAACAATCTTGCCTTTATTTTTATTAAATTCTTCTTTTGCAATTGATGCTAAAGCCTCGCTTGTATGTTTTTTTATTTTAGCATCTCGCGTTTGCTCGTTCACTCTTTTCGTGTATTCGACAAGACTTTCGTATTTGCCCTTTTGCTGCCATATAGTAATATTCTCTTCTACATAAATTTTTATCCGTTCGGCAACCGGAAGTTCTTTTGCTATTATTATTTTATTGCTCAAACCTTCTGCTGTTTGCGAATAAGCATTCATTGCACAAGTAGCAATAATTAAAAATACAATAAGCTTTTTCATGATTATGCGATTTTATTACAAATTTACAAAAAAATAAATATCCTAGTACATATTTAGCCCTACGAGGGTTTCGAACCCTCGTAGGGCTATCTAAACCCTTGTAAGATTACTCAATTCCGGATAATTTTGGTGCTACATCATGACAATAGATAAAGTTTTGTTTGCCGGCAAATAAGTCAATAATTTTATCCCGTACTATAATTGTGTTTTTATCAGATAAAACAGCATTATACGATGAGTATTTCCAATCAGAAATATTATTACATAAATTTGCTTCAACCGGATTGTAATGCATATAATGAATTAACTTAACCAAGTAGGCATCCGTGGTTATCTGTTTTCTTTTATACCTGTTATTAAATAAACTACCTTTCCTGTTTTGTTGTTTATTATACGCTTGGGCATAACTATTAAAAAAATGTGAAAATTGTTTACTTATTGTAGCCGGGATATTAATATTCTTAATCCTACGAGGGTTTGAAACCCTCGTAGGGTTAAGAACCATTATCTCATTATTACTTTTGATTTTTATAATAAAATGGAAGTGATTTGGAATTAAACAATAGGCATAAACATCGACAAAACCCGATAAATATTTATTAAACAACTGCAAAAAATACAAGTAGTTCTTATCATAAATAAAAAGTTTTTCGTTACCAACAGCATGATTATATATATGATAAAATCTATCTTCTTCGAGAAATATTTGAGTGTTTGTCATGTCTGTTATGTTTTTAATTCTGTTGTGACTAACAAGCCCTACGAGGGTTTGAAACCCTCGTAGGGCTACACTTTTTGTTCTTTTAGCTCAAATGAAAACAAGATAAATATCTACTTTGAACTAAGGGCAAGGCGGAAACCTATGCTGATGCTCCTGACATCGGGATTGTAGCCGTTGCGAAACACCACCCGGCAGCGAGAGTCGTCATAGGACCAACTGCCGCCCCGAAAAACACGGCTAGAGCCTGATGAAGGCCCCTGCGGATTATTGACAGGGCTGCTGCTATAATAACTACTACCGTACCAATCGCTACACCACTCCCTAATATTACCTGCCATATCGTAAATATCCAGTTCGTTAGCCTGTTTTTGCCCAACAGGGTGGGTTTTGTTTTTTGAATTACCATCATGCCATGCCACATCATCAATTGTATTACTACCCGCATAAGTGGTGGGTGAGCCTGCCGAACCCCCACGAGCAGCATACTCCCATTCTGCCTCGGTGGGCAAACGGTAATTTTTGCCTGTTTTTTGGTTCAACTTTTCTAAAAACTCCTGTATATCGTTCCATGAAACTCTCTCCACAGGTAAATTATCCCCCTTTAAACCCGATGGATTAGTTCCCATAATATCTTGCCACTGTTTTTGTGTAACTTCGTACTTACCAATATAAAAATCGCTTACAGAAACTGTGTGTACAGGTTCGTTCTTATCACTATTATTACTTCCCATTTGAAAAGTGCCACCTTTTACAAATACCATTCCTTTAGGAGCTAATGATACTATTACTTTAAATTGGGCGTTTCGTACATTATAACCGGGATTATTTTTAAATGGATACCAGGTAACTGTTTTGTTTTTGCCTGGTTTTATATTTTCGCCTGTTTCGCCTTCAATATTTTTTGTTACGGGCGTATAACTTTGCCCGTTGTTTGTTGTAACAAATAATTCAACTGTAAATTCTTTTGTTAAATCAGAATATAACAAGTCGTAAGTTATTATTACACTCTCGCTGGTTGTTAAGCGTGCATGAACATTTTCAACCTTTTGTGCAAATACTGTTAATACACACAGCATTAAACTAATTGCAAGTATAAATTTTGTTTTCATTTCAAATTGTGTAATTATTTATTATAAATATAGTAAAATTTTTATTTATCTAAACCTTAAGGTCTTAGTAAATAACCCTCATTATCGCTAAGAACAAACCACTGTCAGGGCATAAAGCCTCTGACAGGGTAGGAAAAAATAACAGAAACCCCGTCAGTGGTTAAAAACCCTGACGGTGGTTTAAAAATATTGTAGATAATCATCTTTAGTATTAATATTCACTAAAACAGTTTCATCATCAACTTGCACTTTCAGAGATAATATATATAGTCTACACTTCGACAAGCTCAGTGTAACAAAATCAGCTTATAACAGTTGTCATATTGAGCCTGTCGAAATATGAATAACTTTTCAGCTTCTTCAATAACTTATTATTTAAAATACTTTCTGTATTCTTCCAATGTATTTATATTTACCAAAACCTTCTCATCATCAACCTTCACTCTCCTTTTAGGATATTGATTCAGAAATTCTTTAAAATGCAATTGATCTTCTTTTGTAGATCTTACATCATTCTTAATTTTTTCTGAAAGTAAAACAGGGTGTCCGCCCTTTCCATTAAATTCAGGACCTATATAATCAGCTTTGTGTGAGGATATTAACAATTTGTTCAGTACTTCATGATTTACAAAAGGATTATCAACATTATGAACAAAAACCACAGAATCTTTCGACAAGCTCTTCGCTCCCATTTTAAGTGAATAAAACCTGTGCCATTCAGGATGTTTATTTATTACGATTTTTACATTATCTGAAAATTTAATTTTATTTTCTGTCAAATAGTTTTTTCCGGTTTCATTCACTACAATAACAATTTCTTTGCATCCAAATCTTTCATATTCATTTATTATATGCTTAATAAAAATATTATTATCATCATATTTTAAAGACAATTTTGGAATTCCCATACGTGATGATTTTCCGGCTGCAAGAATAATAACAGAAAATTCTTTTTTAGTTTTATTATTTTGCATCATATTTTTTCTGAAATTGATCATAAATATAGAAGAAATTAAAGAATCTCAGCTGTTTTCCGTAGATTTGTTTTGTTACTCAATTGAAAATCACATGCCATGTCAGACAAGTTTTATCCCATATCTATAAAGCAATTATTGCAAATTATTTTAAAAGAATATAATAATAGCCAAAGTATTTTTGGTATTCCTGAAGAATTGTTTTTTAATCCTGTAAAAAGTAATCTTTTTAAGGTAGAACAATTCAATCAAAGCATTGATTCTCCAATTGGTGTTGCTGCTGGTCCGCATTCTCAAATGGCACAAAATATTATTGGTTCCTGGCTGATGGGTGCTCGTTATATCGAATTAAAAACCATACAAACACTGGATGAGCTTGAAATTGCAAAACCTTGTATTGACATGCAGGATGAAGGCTACAATTGTGAATGGTCACAGGAATTAAAAATTAAAGAAAGTTTTAATGAATACCTGAATGCTTGGATTATCATCCATATTCTGAATAATAAATTTGATTGGAATAAAGACATTGGAACTATTTTTAATATGAGTGTCGGATATAATCTGGAAGGAATTCTACAGGATAATATTCAGTGGTTTTTTAATAAAATGAATGATTCTTCTTTGGAACTGAAAGAAAAAATAAATGAGATTAAGGAAATTTATCCTGATATTGATTCCATCGAGATTCCTACACAATTATCAAATAATATTACCTTATCAACCATGCACGGTTGTCCGGCAAATGAAATTGAAGACATTGCCAAATATCTATTGGAAGAAAAAAATCTGCATACCTATGTTAAACTAAATCCAACTTTGCTTGGCCCAAAATTATTAAGAAAAATTCTGAATGATAAATTGAACTTCAAAACAGAAGTTCCTGATATTGCTTTTGAACATGATTTAAAATATCAGGATGCTTTAAAAATCATTCGATCATTACAGAAAACAGCACAGCAAAAAAATCTACATTTCGGATTAAAACTGACCAATACTTTGGAATCAATAAATAACAAATCAGTATTTGATTCCGGTGTAGATATGATGTATATGAGTGGCCGTGCTCTACATCCTGTTTCAATTCATGTAGCAAAGAAATTACAGAATGAATTCAATGGTGAATTACAATTATCATTCTCAGCAGGAGCCGATGCTTTCAATATTTCCAATATTCTTTCTTGCGGATTTAAAACAATAACAGTATGTTCCGATATTTTAAAACCGGGCGGATACATGCGATTGAATCAGTATTTTGAAGAACTAATAAATGATTTTAAAACTCAAAATGCAGGCAATATTCCGGAATTTGTAAAAAAATCAGGAACCGGTAAAAATCTTAAAGATGCTGCTTTGAACAACCTGAATAAATACGCGGAAAAAGTACTTGATTCGAAACTTTACAAAAGAAATTATATAAAAGATCCTGATATTAAGACTGAACGAAATCTTGGTTATTTCGATTGCATTTCAGCACCTTGTAAAGATACCTGTGCTACAAATCAGGATATTCCTGATTACATGTATTATACTTCAACTAATCAGTTTGATAAAGCTTATGAAGTAATTTTAAAAACAAATCCCTTTCCTTCAATTACAGGAATGGTGTGCGACCATTTGTGCCAAAATAAATGTACTCGTGTTAATTATGATGATTCTTTGTTGATACGTGAAGTAAAACGATTTATATCTGAACAGGATGAAGTAAAATTAAATCCTGAAAATAAAAATAATTTTAAAGTTGCTATTATTGGTGCAGGGCCATCTGGTTTATCATGTGCCTATTATCTTGCCTTAGCAGGATTTTCGATTGATGTTTTTGAAGCAAATTCAAAAGCCGGAGGAATGGTTCAGTATGCTATTCCGGGTTTTCGATTGACAGATGAAGCTATTGCAAAAGATTTTAAACGTGTTACCGATCTTGGTGTGCAAATTCATTATAACAGCAAGGTTGATAAAGAAAAATTTCAATCATTAAAAGAAAATTACAACTATTTATTCATTGGTACGGGAGCGCAACTCTCTGCTCCTTTTCATTTAGATGGAATAGAATCAAAGGGAGTAGTTGACTCGCTGGATTTTCTTTTTAAAGCCAAAAAAGGAGAAGAATCTGGCATAGGAAAGAATGTGGTTATTATTGGCGGCGGTAACACAGCTATGGATGCTGCAAGAACAATTTATCGATTAGTTGGTGAAGATGGCAAAGTAACCGTTGTTTACAGGCGTACTATAAATGAAATGCCTGCTGATCAAGGAGAAATAAAAGCTGTCTTAGAAGAAAACATGGAAATTATTGAACTGGCAGGGCCTGAAAAAATCATAAATAAAAACGGACAGGTTAAAGCTTTGCTTTGTAGTAAAATGGAATTAAAAGAAACAGATTCATCAGGCAGGCCAAGGCCTGTAAAAATTGAAGGATCCGAGTTTGAAATTCCATGCGATACCATTATTCCGGCAATTGGTCAAAGCCTGGATATTGATTTTATAAAGAAAGACTTATTAAAAGCAGATACAAGTGATTATCAAATACAAATTGAAAATATATTTATTGGTGGTGATGCCTTGCGCGGTGCTGCAACTGCAATTAAAGCCATTGGGGATGGAAGAAAAGCAGCTGAACAAATCATAAAAAAAGCAGAAATCGATTTTAACATTCCAAAACCTGCCAATGGAAAGAACTTAAGTAAAAAAGAACTAATGCTAAAAAGAGCAAAGAGAAAATTTGCTCCTGAATTAAAAGAACTGGATATAAACGATCGTAAGAATTTTAAACTGGTAAGCAAAACACTTAATCAGGAAACTATTATAAATGAAGCTGAACGTTGCTTGTATTGCGATGAAATTTGTAATATATGCACAACGGTTTGTCCTAATTTTGCCAATTATTCTTATGAGATTGAACCTGTAAGCTATTATCTTCAGAAAGCCATTCAATTGGAAAATGGAGAAATTGAAATCCAAAATGAGGGACTTTTTGAGGTTAATCAGAAATATCAAATATTAAATATTGCTAATTTCTGTAATGAATGTGGAAATTGTAATACATTCTGCCCAACTAATAGCGCACCATACAAAGAGAAACCTAAATTCTGGTTAACTAAATCGTCATTTGATATGGCAGAAGAAGGTTTTTATTTTGAAAATACTGAAAATAAGAGAACTCTTATTTTCAAACAAAACGGTAAGATAATATCTCTTGCAGAAACTCAAAATGAGTATATTTACAAAACAGATGAAGTTAATGCACAATTTAATAAAGAGGATTTTGTTATTCTTAAAGTAAATTTCAAATCAACATCAGTTAAAGAAATTGATTTTGAATTTGCTGCAGAAATGAGTCTTTTACTAAAAGGCGCTAAAAACTTAGTATTTGAATAGAAAAAGACAAACCCTGCCAGAGTTTAAAACTCTGGCAGGGTTTTAGTTATTTATCTTTCATTTATTACAAAATAAAATTCTGTTTTACTTTTGTTTCCGACATTACAAAAGAGCTGTAAAACTGGGTAATGTTGCCAATTATTGAAAATTTATTTGTAATAAAATGATGAAAATCGTTCATGTCATTACAAAAAACCTTTAAAAGAAAATCTGAACTACCGGAAATATAGTACGATTCCATTACTTCATCCAGCTTTTGCATTTGAGCTTCGAATTCATCAATTGCTTCTTTAGTATGCTTATTCAGCGATACTGAAACATAAACAATCAGCTTTTTCCCTATCATTTTAGGATCAACCAATGTGATATACTGTTTAATATATCCATTCTTTTCAAGTTTTTTTATCCGCTCATGAATTGGGGTTGTGGATAAATGCAATTTTTCGGAAAGTTCACGAATAGTAATTCTGCTATTGGTTTGCAGGATATTCAATAATTTTTTATCTATTTCATCAATCGTTTTCATCTTAGCCTATTTTTCTGTTCCTATAAATGTAATATATTGCAAATATAATATATTCCTGTTAATAAATCAATTTATAGTATATTTTACCATTCTTTTATTTTGTTAAAGAAGATATTTATATTTTTCGTAAATTGCAAAGCATATTAATCTAATATTACAATAATGATTCCTATAATTGATAAAGTAACCAATGAGAAAGCATTACAAAATGCTGTGAAACGATACAAAGAAAACGGAATAATTCTTCCAACTTTTGAGCAACAAAGAAATCCGGAATTAATTCCTGATAAAGTTAAAGATCAACTAAAAAATATTGGTTTATGGGACATAAATCCTTTAAATCTTTTTAGGATTACATGGAAAAACGAGCCAAAAGAACAAGGCGGTTTATTTGGAAATGTGAACTATATAGAATTACCAAAAGAGCTTACGGGCGTTAAAGCAAGAATTGTTTTACTGATAGGAAAATGGTTTCCGACCGGATCGCATAAAGTCGGAGCTGCTTATGGTTGCTTAGCACCAAGAATTACAACTGGTGAATTTGATCCAAGTTATCATAAAGCAGTTTGGCCATCAACAGGAAATTATTGCCGCGGTGGAGCATTTGATTCAAAATTAATGAGTACAGAATCTGTATCAATTTTACCGGAAGAAATGAGTGAAGAACGCTTTACCTGGTTACGCGATATAATTGGTTCTGAAGTTATTGCTACTCCCGGTTGCGAATCAAACGTAAAAGAAATTTACGATAAATGTTGGGAAATAAGAAGAACGCGCCCTGATTGTGTAATATTCAATCAATTCGACGAGTTTGGTAATGCAGCATGGCATTACAATACAACAGGTAAAGCAATCGAGGAAGTTTATAATATGGTGAAAAAAGAAAAAAGTAATTTATCAGCCTATATTTCCGCAACAGGATCAGCTGGAACAATAGCTGCCGGAGATTATCTGAGAACTAATACTCCACATTTAAAAGTTGTTGCATCAGAAGCTTTACAGTGCCCCACACTGTCGCTGAATGGTTTTGGTGGACATAGAATTGAAGGTATAGGCGACAAACATGTACCATGGATTCATAATGTTAAAAACACAGATGTTGTAACAGCAATTGACGATGAAGATTGTATGAGAATTCTTCGTTTATTTAATGAGAAAGAAGGTCATAAATATTTAAAATCGATTGGAATTGATCAGGAAATTATTGATAATCTTCATTTAATCGGAGTATCCGGTATTGGTAATTTACTATCATCAATAAAAACAGCGAAATATTACGAAATGGCTGAAGATGATGTAGTTATCACCATTGCTACTGATTCAGCAGACATGTATCAGTCAAGAATTGCTGAACTGGAAACAGAACGAGGTGAATACAACCAAATTCAGTCGGTTAAAGATTTTGAAAAATGTATTCTTGGATGCACAATTGATTACACCAAAGAACTAAACTATTACGATAAAAAAGCAATTCATAATCTGAAATATTTTACATGGGTTGAACAACAAGAAAAAGAAGTTGAAGATTTGAATCAGTTATGGAACGATAGAGAAATCTGGGATAAACAATTTAATCAGTTAAATCGATGGGATGAATTAATTAATGAGTTTAACGAAAGAACCGGATTATTATAAGAACATGTGAGTACAATAAAACTTTGATAATGCAAAAGGTGTCCCGTATGTAGCTACTAATTACCTGAATTAACTCAATACAAAAACTTATTCAATAAGTAAAAATCACAGGTATACCAAACCTTTATTTGTAACTACTGAGACACCTTTTTTTGTTTAACACCTAAATTATTTTTGCATGAATTAAACAAAAATAGTTAAATTAGCAATAGTTCAAATACTATGGAACATAATTACACTACTCAAAAGTTCATTTATGAGTGTACCGATTGTGGAAAACAATTCGGTTCAGATAAAACCTTATATCTCTGTCCCAATTGCAGCAAAGAAAATAACGAATCATCTCCACCAAAAGGCATTCTTAGAATTGTTTATAACTTTTTTGAAATATTACAGAAAAATTTCCTGTTTAGAGATTTTAAAAAGAATATTTTTCTTGACTTATTACCGATCGACAAAATTGAAAGTCTTCCAAAATTGAAAGTCGGAAACACTCCTTTATATGAATTTGACAAACTGGATAATAAAGATTTACCCTTTCATTTATTTCTAAAAGATGATTCTCAAAATCCCACTTTTTCGTTTAAAGACAGGGCGTCAGCCATAGTTTCGGCTTATGCCAAAGAAAAAGGTTTTGAAATTATTGTTACAGCATCAACAGGAAATGCAGGCTCATCGCTGGCAGGACTCTGTGCTGCCCAAAACCAGAAAGCAATAATAATGGTTCCTGAATCGGCTCCAATAGCAAAACTAACTCAGATTATGATGTATGGAGCAACCATTATTCCTGTAAAAGGAACTTACGACGATGCCTTTGACTTAAGCATAAAGACAACTGAAAAGTTTGGCTGGTACAACAGAAATACTGCTTACAATCCATTAACTATTGAAGGTAAAAAAACAGTTTCCTTCGAAATTTTTGATCAAATGAATGAAACTATTCCTGACAGAATTTTTGTTCCTGTTGGTGATGGTGTAATTATTTCGGGAGTTTACAAAGGTTTTGAAGATCTTTTAAATCTTAAGTTTATTGATAAAATTCCAACTATTATAGCAGTTCAATCCGAAGGCAGCGATAATCTGGTAAGAAATCTGAATAATAAAGAATTTGAAATAAAGGCAAGCAATACAATCGCTGATTCTATATCGGTTGATATTCCAAGAAATTTCAATCTTACAAAACAATTTATCCAAAAATATAATGGTGAGTATTTAACAGTTTCTGATGATGCTATTCTTGAAGCATCTGCAATATTATCCCGAAATACAGGAATATTTGCAGAACCGGCAGCAGCCACAGCATTTGCCGGTTTATTAAGTTATTACGAAGAAAACAAGCTTGACAACAACTCTAAAAATGTTGTACTTTTAACCGGAAGTGGACTAAAAGATCTCAATTCAGTACAAAAATTACTGAATATTCCTGAATCTATTTATCCAACTATTGAAAATCTGAAAAAACTAATTCGATGATTAGCTATACTTTAAACGGAGTAAAAGAATCTTATACAGGAGATCCTGAAAAAACCTTATTAAAACATTTAAGGCTCGATAAGCATATCACTTCCGTTAAAGATGGCTGCTCTGGTCAGGCCGCCTGTGGAGCATGTACTGTAGAAATTGACGGAAAAGCTAAGCTGTCTTGTGTAATCAAAATGAAGACTTTGAATGGAGCTGAGATTTTTACACCGGAAGGTTTCCCTGAATATGTAAAAGACACTATTGCTAAGGCATTTGTAAATAAAGGAGCAGTACAATGTGGATTTTGTACTCCCGGATTTATAAGCCGTACCAAAGTTTTATTGCAGGATAATCCAAATCCAAGTATAGAAGAAATTCAAAAAGCCATAAAACCACATATTTGTCGTTGTACCGGATACAAAAAGATTGAAGAAGCTATTGTGCATGCCGGAGAAGCTATTCGTGAAAATAAAAAATTAGAAATCACAAAAACATCAGGTAAAGTAGGTGTTTCGCATCCCAAATACGATGCTTACAGGACAGCTATTGGCGAACGTGATTTTGTTGATGATATGTATTTAGATGGAATGCTTTATGCAGCCTTAAAGTTTAGTGATCACCCAAAAGCGAAAGTTATAAAAATTGACACTTCTGAAGCTGAAAAACTTCCCGGAGTTCATAGAATATTTACGGCAAAAGATATTCTAGGCGAAAAAAAGGTTGGCTTAATTTACCAGGACTGGAGCGTAATGATAGCCGAAGATGAAACAACGCATTATATAGGAGATGTAATCGCAGGTGTTGTTGCCAATTCTGATGATATTGCCCGTGAAGCTGTTAAACTGATTAAAGTGGATTATGAAGTATATAAACCGGTAACAGATGTTTTCAAAGCCATTGATGGCGAGCGTGTTCATCCTGAAAAACCGAATAACTTTGATACAACCCAATTTACGATTGGTGATGCTGATAAAGCATTAAAAAACTCAAAATTCACATCTAAGGGTTGTTATGAAACACAACGCATTGAGCATGCCTTTTTGGAAAAGGAAGCCGCCATTGCAAGGCCTGATGGAAAAGACGGGTTGGAACTTTTTAGTCAGAGCCAGGGGGTTTATGAAGATCGCCGACAGGTTGCTATGATTTTAGGCTTACCTGAAGAAAAAGTTCGTGTTACACTTGTTCCTAATGGCGGTGGTTTTGGTGGCAAAGAAGATCTAAGTGTTCAGGGGCATACATCATTTTTTGCATATCTTTTAAACAAGCCTGTAAAAATAACTTTAACACGAGAAGAATCAATTCGATTGCATCCTAAGCGCCATCCTGTATTTATGGATATGGAAATTGGAGCAGATGAAAACGGGAAATTAACTTCTTTAAAACTCAAAGCTGTTGGTGATACCGGAGCCTATGCATCAGTAGGCATGAAAGTCCTTGAACGCGTTGCTGGTCATGCATCTGCAGGATATTTCATTCCTGAAATTGATATTGAAGCAAAAACGGTTTATACCAATAATATTCCTTGCGGTGCCATGCGCGGATTTGGTGCTAACCAGGTTGCTTTTGCCGTTGAAAGTTGCATTGATGATATTTGCAATCAGGCAGGATTTGACAGATGGCAATTCAGATATGATAATGCTTTAATTGATGGATTAAAAACATCAACCGGACAGAAAGTTTTTGGAGTTGGTATTCGTGCTTGTTTAGAGGCTGTGAAAGGAGATTTTAATAATGCGAAATTTGCAGGTTTGTCCTGTGCCATTAAAAACTCCGGCGTTGGTAACGGAATGGTTGATGAATCAAAAGTAATTATTGATATTATTTCTGAAAATCATATTCGATTACAACACGGATGGACAGAAATGGGCCAGGGAGTTCATAATATGGCTTTACAAACACTGTGTGAAGAAACATCTGTTTCACCTGAAATTATTGAAGTCCTAGTTGATACCGAAGCACAGATAAAAACAGGAATGACAACTTCTTCCCGCGCTACAGCACTTGTAGGATTAGCTATTATAAATGCCGCTAAAGCTCTGAAAGAAGATTTAAAAACAAAATCACTAAAAGAATTAGCAGGTAAATCATATAAAGGTCAATACGTTTGTAACTGGACAACCAAACCCGGAACAGATGTTGATGAACAAATTACACATTATTCATACGGTTATGCAGTTCAGGTTTGTATTTTGGATGATGATGGAAAAATCTCAAAAATGGTAGCTGCTCATGATGGTGGTAAAATAATGAATCCAATGTTATTCGAAGGTCAGGTTGAAGGCGGCGTTCACATGGGTTTAGGATATGCCCTAACTGAATCACTTCCTATGAAAGATGGTTTTTTGGTGAGTGATAAGATGAGAGATTTAAAGATTTTAAGAGCTCATGAAACTCCTGAAATAGTTGTTAAAATGATTGAAGTTAAAGATCTCGTAGGACCATATGGCGCTAAAGGAATAGGTGAAATAGGAATGGTTCCTACTGCTGCCGCTGTTGCCTGTGCTTTCAATAAATTTGATGGTAAGAAAAGATATAAATTACCTTTACTAAGAGATTAATTGAGATTCCGCATCAAGTGCGGAATGACATAAAATTTTTATTGTCATTCCCGTGAAAACGGGAATCTCGTTATAAATGACAAATATGATTTTACTTAAAGACACTACATATATTGATTGGAAAACATTGGAATTCAAGAATACAAATATTCTTGTTGAAAAAGGAATTTCCGGTAAAATAAAATTAATTGATAATGTTAAAAATATAAAAAATACAGATCAAACTATTGATTGTAAGGGAAGACTGGTTACTAAATCTTTTGCAGTCGGGCATCATCATGTATATTCAGCTTTAGCACGTGGAATGGGATCTCCGAAAAAAAATCCTGAAAACTTTTATGAAATCCTGCAATATATCTGGTGGACATTAGACAAATGCTTAGATAAAGACATGATTGAAGCGAGTGCTTTGACAACAGCTATGGCATGTGCCAAAGCTGGTTCAACTTTTGTCATTGATCATCATGCATCACCAAATTTTATTGAAGGTTCATTGGATATAATTGCAAAAGCATTTGATAAAGTAGGTGTTAATCATTTATTGTGTTATGAAATTACTGACCGAGACGGTTTAGGCAAAGCGGAAAAAGGACTTTCAGAAACAGAAAATTATTTAAAATCAAATCAGGGACTGGTAGGCTTGCACGCTTCATTTACGGTTGGTAATGAAACTATGAAAAAAGCTGCTGATATAATGAATAAATACAATTCAGGATTCCATATTCATGTAGCAGAAGACCTTTATGACCAAAAACATTGTCAGGATAATTATAATAAACACGCAGTTGAACGCTTAAACGATTATAGAGTTTTAGATTCTTCAAAAACTATTCTTGGGCACTGTTTACATATTGATGAAAATGAACGAGATATTATTAAAAACTCAAAATCGTTTGTTGTTCAGAATATGGAAAGTAATTTAAATAACAAAGTCGGTTATTTTAATGCCAAAGGATTAGGTGATAATATACTACTTGGAACAGATGGAATGCATAGCGATATGTTACAAAGTGCAAAAGCAGCTTTCTTTGTTGGGCAAGGTTTTGATACTATTGATTATCCATCTGCTTATGATCGTTTCAGAAAAGTGCATGATTATATCGAAATAAACAAATTTGATGGCGACGGAGAAAACAATCTTGTAATTCTGGATTACGACTCTCCTACCAAAATCAATCAAAATAATTTTTTGGGACATTTCATTTTTGGAATTAATTCAAATCATATAAATGATGTTATTTCCAATGGAAAAATCATTGTAAAAAACCGCAAAATACAAAATGTAAACGAATCTGAAATTCTGGACTTCTCAAAAGAGCAATCTTTGCGCCTTTGGAAGAAAATGCAAGAATAGTTTCAAGTTCCAAGTTAAAAGTTCATAGTTTAAAGTTGTATCTTTGTTTCTTCTAATAACTTAGAACCTTGTACTTCGTACTTTTAAACTAAAATAAATGGAAACAAACATATTACAGTGGATAGGTTATACAGCATCTGTAATAATAGCCCTGTCAATGACAATGAATTCCATTGTTAAATTCAGGTGGATTAATTTAGCAGGAGCCATAACATTTTCAACATATGGTTTTCTTATTGGCGCATTACCTGTTGGATTTCTTAATGGTTTTATTGTTGCTGTCGATATTTATTATCTGTTTACGATTTACGCTAAAAAAGAGATTTTTGAAACTCTGGAAGTCAGAGCAGATAATAAATATTTACTACGATTCTTAGAATTTCATAACAACGAGATACAGAAATTTTTTCCTGGTTTTACCTATAATCCTGAAATAAACACCATAAGTTTCTTTATCCTCAGAAATACAGCTGTTGCAGGACTTTTTCTGGCACACAGAGAAGATAACAATATTCTAAAAGTCGGACTGGATTATGTGGTTCCTGAATACCGTGATTTTAAAAACGGAAGATATATCTACCTTCGTTTAAGAAGAAAATTTATTGATGATGGTTTTGATACTGTAATGACTACCGGTAAAAGTATAAAATATTCAAAATATCTAAAGAAATTAGGATTTACAGAAAATAAGGATGGAATGTTTGTTAAAGTTTTGGATAAGTCCATTTAAAAAGTTTTGGTAAATTTACATATGAACATTTTAATAAAAAACGGTACTATTGTTACTTCAAATCGAACTTTCAGTTCTGATATTTATATTTCCGATAATAAAATTGCCCAAATTGGAAATTCATTAAATATTTCAGAGTCAATTGATAAAACAATTGATGCCAAAGGGTTTTATATTTTTCCCGGAGGAATAGATCCTCATGTTCACATGCACCTTCCAACATCTGTTGGTTATTCATCTGATGATTTTGAATCAGGAAGTAAAGCAGCATTTTGGGGCGGAACAACTACCCTTCTCGATTTTGTTACTCCACAAAAAGGTCAGTCGTTAACGAATGCTTTAAACCAGCGAAAAACAGAAGCTGAAAATTCGCTTTGTGATTATTCTTTTCATGTTAGTCCCGTTGAATGGACTGATAGAACAGAGCAGGAAATAAAAGAGTGTATAAAAGCCGGAATAACTTCTTTTAAGGTTTATATGGCTTATAAAGACAGCATTGGCTTAAATGATGATAACATTTTCAAAGTAATGCAAGTTGTTGGAAAAGCAGGAGGCATTGTAACATTACATTGTGAAATAGGAGATAAAATAGATGAGTTAAGAAATGAACTTGCGGAAAATAGCAAATTAAGTCCTGAATTTCATCCTGTTTCACGACCAACACACACCGAATCAGAAGCTGTTAAAAATGCTGTTGAAATGGCTAAAAAAGCCAATTGCTCAATATATATTGTTCATACTTCTGCCGAAAAATCGATTAAATATATTGAAGAAGCTCAAAAAACCGGACAGATAATTTACTCCGAAACCTGTCCACAATATTTACTTTTAGACGACTCAAAATATATTGGTGATTTTAAAGATACTTCTAAGTTTATTATAAGTCCTCCTTTGCGTAAAAATGAAGATCAGGAAGCACTTTGGGAATCAATAAAAAAGGGTGTTGTTAAAACCATAGGAACAGATCATTGTCCTTTTACATTAGAACAAAAGAAAAATGGAATTGATGATTTTAGAAAAATACCTAACGGTGCTGGCGGAGTTGAACACAGAATGTCGTTACTATATACTTATGGCGTTTTAGAAAACAGAATCACAATGAATAAATTTGTTGATATTACATCATCACAAGCAGCAAAAATATTTGGTTTGTACCCACAAAAAGGTGAAATAGCTGTAGGTTCCGATGCTGATCTGATTATTTGGAATCCCGAAACAAAAAAAACGATATCAGCTAAGACTCATCAGCAGAATTGCGATTTAGAAATTTACGAAGGAATTAAAACAATTGGCGCTCCGGAAATTGTAATTTCCAATGGTGAAATAGTTGTTGATAATGGCAAAATAACCAGAAATAAAATCAAAGGTAGATTTTTGAAACGAACTATATAATTTCTACAACAGCCTCAGGTTGTCATTCTGAGCATAGTGACGAATCGAATCAACTTCATCATTTAAAAATCTCCACTCAGAATTAAAATCTGAAATGAGCTTTTCCTTTTTTCTTCTCACCCAGCCTTTGATTTCTTTTTCTCTTTTTATTGCATGTTCAATGAATTGAAATCTTTCAAAACAAACTAAATAATAACAATTGTACTTTCCTGCAAAAGTATTCTTTGATCCAATTGCATCTTCCTTATGCTCAAACAATCTTCTTTTGAGATTATTGGTTACGCCAGTATATAAGACTGTTTTGGTTTTATTTGTAAGAATATATGTAAAGTAGTTTTGCATAATTTTGTGGATAAAGATTCTTCGCTTTGCTCAGAATGACATTCTAGTTAACAATTTACTAAATAAAAAAGGCAGGTTAAAAACCTACCCTTTTTCTATCCCTTTTCAGGATATTATTTAAAACTTCGGACGGATTCTGGAATTTATTCGTGAACATCATTGCAGCAATAATATATGGTTTAAAGCCTGCTTCAAGATATGTTCTGATTCGGTATTTTTCAAAAACATCAGCATTTACTTCGCCTTCCTTACATGAAACTCCACTAATATCGGCAGGTAAACAATGCATATACAATGCATCCTGGCTTTTAGTTAATTTCATTTTTGATTCGTTATATTCCCAATCTTTGAATTTAGCATTATTTGCTAAACAAGTTTGTTCCAATGCTTTTAATCCTTCTTTATCAGCATTTTTTAACAACTCTGTTCTTTCTTGCATGATATGAAATGGCGCCCAGCTTTTTGGATAAACAATATCGGCATCTTTAATGGCGTCTTCCATAGAATGACTAATATTGAATGTTCCACCGCTTTGTTTTGCATTATTTTTAGCAATATCAACAATTTCAGGAATAAGACCATAACCCTCAGGATAAGCTAATTCTATATTCATTCCGTATCGCGACATTAAGCCAATAATTCCTTGTGGAACCGATAAAGGTTTCCCATAACTTGGCGAATAAGCCCAGCTCATTACAATTTTTTTACCTTTAAGATTTTCTAAAGAACCAAACTCTTGCTGCAAATGCATTAAATCAGCCATAGATTGTGTCGGATGATCCATATCGCATTGTAAGTTTACAATTCCCGGGCGGTTAGGTAAAACTCCTTTAGCAAATCCTTCATCAAGAGCATCGCCTACTTCGCGCATATATTTATTTCCTTCGCCCAAATACATATCATCACGTATTCCGATAAAATCAGAAAGAAAAGAAATCATATTCGCAGTTTCACGCACAGTTTCACCATGTGCAATTTGTGATTTTTGTTCATCTAAATCCTGAACAGCACAACCTAATAAATTACTTGCCGATGCAAATGAAAAGCGTGTGCGGGTTGAATTATCACGGAAATTTGATATTGATAAACCGGAATCAAAAACTCGGGGAGAAATATTATTATCTCTCATTTCCTTTAGAATTTCAGCTACTTCTAAAATACCTTTTAAATCTTCCTGACTTTTTTCCCAAGTAAGTAAAAAATCTTTTTTATAAAGATCAGTTTTCAGCTGACCTAATTTTTCAATCTTATCTTGTAAACTCATAATATTATATTTTCTTTTTTTTCTTGGCGTCTTTCCGTCTTAGCGGTTATTAATTTTTCACCGCAAAGTCGCAAAGTCGCTAAACATTTTAGCTTTATTTATTAATCTTTTCAAACTCAGAACAAGAATAACTTAATACAATTAAATCTCATAAGCAAAAGCAGCATAAAATGCCGAAGCAATAACCAAATCATTAATAGCAACTTTTTCATTTGGAGCATGTGCCAACACTTCATTACCAGGACCAAATCCAATAGTTGGAATTCCATAAACTCCATTGGTCATAATACCGTTAGTTGAGAATGTCCATTTATCAATTTTCACATCCTTATTAAATAAGTTTTTGAATGAACGAACACCGGTTTGAACTATTTCATGATCTTCAGGCATTTTCCATGTTGGATAATATTTCTCCATTCCATATTCCAGTCCCGTATATGCTTTTTCCAAATAATCCAGAACTTCAACTTTTGCATTCATTCCTTCAATTAATTCTTCAATTTCAGCTACAGCCGATTCTTTTGTTTCTCCCCATGTTAAGCGGCGATCAAGGTGAATACGAGCATAATCAGAAACGGCACATAAAGAAGGACTTCCTGAAATAATCTCAGAAATTGTTATGCTTCCTTTGCCAAGAAATTCATCAAACTTTAATCTTTCGTGTAATTTTTCAATTTCCAGTGCTATTTTCGAAGCCATATAAATAGCATTTTTTCCCCGTTCAGGAGCTGAACCATGCGATGACACACCATAAAAATGAACATGCATTTCCATACGTCCACGATGACCACGATATATATTTAAATTTGTTGGCTCTGTGCTTATTACAAAATCAGGTTTAATTTTATCTTCTTCAACAATATATTTCCAGCATAAACCATCACAATCTTCTTCTATAACACTTCCCACAAAATATATGGTAAGATCTTTATCAAAATCTAATTCCTTCAAAATTTTTCCTGTTGTAACAAATGCTGCTGGTCCGCCTTCCTGATCAACAGTTCCACGGCCATGAACAAAACCATCTTTTATTTCGCCGCCAAGCGGATTAAAATCCCAGTTATCCATATTACCCATATCAACAGTGTCCATATGTCCATCGATTGCAAGAATTTTTTTTCCACTTCCAATTCGGCCAATTACATTGCCTAAACCATCAATTATAACTTCATCAAAACCGGCCTCTTCCATTTGTCTTTTAAGCTCTAATTGAACTTCTTTTTCACCCAGGCTAAGCGATTTAATTTTTACCAATTTTGATAAATTTTCAGCTGTATAATCACGATATTTTTCTGATAATTCATTAATTTTTTGAAAGATATTTTCCATATGATTTTTGTTCTAATAATTTAATTATCAAAGTTACATTTTTTGTTGAATACTTCATATTTACAGGATAGATTTATGCTCAACACGATTTAATATAGAATATTTTAATACCTGCTTTATATTTTTAAGAATTATTTTCTAGACAGAAATCAAAACAATAAAAAACAATCTTTTAATTACAAATAAATCATAAAAATCAAACCCTAAAAACTAAAAATCATTTAATTCATTGTATTTTTGAGATTAATTATTACCTGCTTGATCAGACAGGCGGGTTTAAGACTTGTGAACTACAAAGTAGAATTAATAAAAACTATTTATATGGAAATCTGGAGTTTTATTCAAGAAGAATTATCGGAAAATAATAATGTAATGCTTATTACCGTTGTTGAGCGAACCGGAAGTAGCCCGGGCATTGTTGGATTTAAAATGGCAGTTTCGGAAACCGGTGCTATGACAGGTTCTATTGGTGGTGGTGTAATGGAATACAACATGGTTGAACTGGCTAAAAAAGAAGCTAAAAACGGAAATCAAAAAGCATTTGTTAAAAGACAAGTTCATGATACTAATGCAGATAAGGATAAATCGGGTTTAATATGCTCAGGAGAACAAACACATGCTTTCATTCCTTTAGATAAATCTAAACTTGATATTATTAACCGGATTTTAGTAAAACTTGACATTGGAGAAAATGGTACACTAAGTTTGAGTCAGGATGGAATATCATTCGACGAAAATAAAATTTTAGCGGATGAAATTAATTACCAAATTAATGATGAAAACAACTGGGAATACACAGAGCAATTAGGCTTAAAAGATACCATTTACATTTTTGGTGCCGGGCACGTTAGTTTACCATTAAGTCAGATTCTTAGAGTTCTTGATTTTAAAGTTGTTGTTCTTGATGACCGTAAAGACCTGTCAACCTTCGATAATAATGTGTATGCTCATCAAAAACGAATTGTTGATTATAAGAACATTGCAGATACTGTACCTGAAGGCGAGCATAGCTTTGCAGTAATAATGACTGTTGCACATAAAAGCGACACCATTGTTTTACAACAATTAGTCCAAAAGAATTTAAAATACCTTGGAATGATAGGAAGTAAAACCAAAATAAAAACCATTTACGAATCGCTTATGAATGAAGGCATTTTAGAAAGTGATTTAGCTAAAGTAGATGCACCAATTGGGTTATCAATAAATAGTAAAACTACAGCCGAAATAGCTATAAGTATTGCGGCTAAGATTATTCAAGTGAAAAATTCAGACAAAAATTAATTTGATATTAGTTTTTTATTCCAATTTTTTACACGTAATTACCATTAACGGTTTGAATATGGTGCGTGCCGCACTTTATTCAATAATTTTCTTTGGTTTCACTATCGTTTAAATTTATAAATTCTTTTCTATGTACTACTAATTGCGGCATGCACTATATTTTTTGTTGCCAGCAGTGTTTTCTATTTCCATCGTTTTGCTTAAAGTTTATCTGTTAATTCCCGAATTAATTGTTCTTTCATTCTTTTTTTAATTTCCGGTGCTTCTTGTTGTAAATACTCAATTCCAGCAAATAAATTTCCTTGCTTTCTATTTTGTCTTGGTTCGATGCTCTCAATTAAAATTGCTTCCAAAATGTCTCCAAAATCCTGGATAGTTATATCGTCAAAATTCAAGTCTTTATTAAGACCTCCTTTGTCATTAACTGGATAGAATCCAAACCACGAAAATCTGTCCCAACGACCGCTTAATCTATCAGATGTGTGATTTCTCAGTCTTTGTCCAAGGGGTTGTTCGATTGCCTGTCCGACATAAATTGTTTCTCGGCTGTCATGTAAAAGATAAATACCAATTTGATTTTTGAAATTTACATTTGTTGCTCCGATTTGTTGAATTCCAAGTAAGTCAGGTGTTGTTTTCCAATGAACGAGATTTCTGTTCCAATAAAGTCCAAATGAATTGATTATTCTTAGTTTCTCCGAACTTGCTTTTTTTGATTTCTTGTTTTTTATTTCAATTTCCTCTGTCAGAAGATGTGTTCCATCGTCAAGAAATTTTCTGAGTATATAATATCCTCTGTCAACCTTGGCAAATATTGATTTTTCCTTATTTGTATTAATGTCAGTAGTTATATTGGCACTAACAGTATCCTGAGGCGTTGCACCAAGCGATTTTCTATATCCCTTTTCTGCAATTAATTCTGCAATAACAGTATAATGAAGTGCTTTTTTCTCTTCTTCAAGAACTTTTACTATTGCTTCTTTCCATTTTAAATCTGACATATTTTCCTTTGTTTAATTCAGTGTAATTTTTTTCTCAACATTGCTGGCAACTTGTTGTTATAACAAATATACTTAAAAAGTTCACATTACGTACTAAATATGGTTGTTAAACAATCAAATTAACTTGTCTATTGTAATTACTCCTATTGACTTTTATGAATATTTATGTTATCTTGCATATACGAGCTTTTCTCTAAAATCCTATTTAATGAGTAAAGAAACAGAGATAATAAAAAAAATTATTGATATACTTCCCAAAAGTGAGTGTTTACAGAATAAGTTTTTTGAATCCGATGCCGAAATTTTAAACTATAATAACAAAAATTTATTATTCTCAATTGATGAATTTTCGCAGGAAGATTTTTTTAGTGATGATGATCCTTATGAATTAGGTAAAAATGTTTCAATTGCAACAATTAGTGATATTTTGGCAAGTGGCGGAAAACCTATATTTTATGCCCACAGCTTAACAATAGACAATGAAAAATGGGATAGTAAATTTATTGAAGCATTCACTCAAGGTATTGCTGATGTACTTAAAGAAGTAATGGCAGGCTTTATAGGTGGAGATTTAGGAATATCACAATTATGGAAATACACAGGTGTTGTTATAGCTGAGGCTGAAAATCCAATTACGAGAATTGGAGCAGCAGAAGGTAATCTGATATATATGACCGGTCAGCTTGGTGCAGGAAATATTGAAGCTGCAAAAAAGCTTTATTTGAACAATAATCTTCCGGGAAACAACTTAAGCCTACCAAGACTTAAATTAAATTTAAGATATAAAGAATCCAGATTTATAAACAAATATGCAACATCTTGCATTGATTCAAGCGATGGTGTTTTGAGTGCTATTAATACGATTTCAGATTTAAATAATGTAGGTTTCGAAATTACTAAACTACCATATTCAGAAGAAGGTATCAAATTTTGTGAATTAATATCACAACCAAAATGTTTACTTTTCATGGGAGAATGTGGAGAATATGAACTCGTATTTACAATTAAAAAGGAAGATAAGGATATTTTTATCCGAGAAGCAAACAGTAATCAACTTTCTTTTACACAAATTGGAGTGATTCAAAGCAAACATCAAAAATTATTACAAACCGAAGATGATCATATTGATTTCATAAAATATAAAGTAAGTGCGAGAGACTATAATGATATTAGTGAATATTTAACTGAACTAATAAATTATGTCAAAAACAACAGAAAATAACAGGAGAGTCGTAATTACTGGTATCGGGCCTGTTTGTTCAAATGGAATTGGCAAAGATGAATTTTGGAATAATATATTATCCCAAAAGTTTATAGTTGAAAGAATTCCTGAAAAATATCAATCTTTTCATAATTATAAAACCAGCTTTTACATTCCTTTTCCTAAGATTAATTTAGATGATTTTAGTTTTTTGAAAAAATATTCCAGTATAATGGAAGCTACATCTGTTCTGGCTTTAGTTGGCACTGAGCTAGCATTAATTGATTCAGGAATTAAAGAAAACACAAACTCTGAGCTTGCAACTGAAATATTCGAAAACTCAGGAATTATACTAGGAAATGGAATCGGCAGCTTGAATACAGGCTTTAGTTTTTATTCATTTCATACTTATAATAAGCTATTAAAAGATACCTCTGCAGATTTCATAAAACCAAAATTTAATAGAATGGTAATCCCCGCCACAATGCCTGATTCTGCCACTGCCTGGGTCTCTATTTTATATAAAATAAACTCATTTAATTACACTATTAATGCTAGTTGTGCATCAGGAACTTATGCTATTGGAGAGGCATTTCGTAAAATTAAAGATGGTTATTCTGACATGATGATCACAGGTGGAGTTGAATGTCTGAAAGACGAGAGCGGTGCTATAATAAGAGGCTTCGATTCACTTGGAACTTTAACAAAATCAGAAGACGGAAGACCTATGCCATTCTCACATGATAGAAGTGGATTTTTATTTGCAGAAGGTGGTGGATGTATTTTGATACTTGAAGAATTAGAAAGAGCTAAAAGTCGTGGAGCCGGAATATATGCTGAAATTAAAGATTATCAATCAAATAGTGATGCTCATAATATTGTTCAGGTGCAAGAATCGGGAGAGCAAATCATTAAATTGTTGAAAAGTGTTATTAGTAACAACAAAATTAACTATTTAAACACGCATGGAACAGGTACTGAATTAAATGATAGAGTTGAGTATGAAATAATTAAAAAAGTCTTTGGAAACAAAGAGAATCAGCCTATTGTTAACTCAACGAAAAGTATTTTAGGACATACTATTGGAGCAAGTGGAGCATTCGAAGTAGCTGTAACAGCGCTTTCAATTAAGAATTCAAAAATTCATGCTAATTTATCTGATAATAACTTTGATGATTTGAATATTGCTACTAAAACTGTTGACATGGAAATAAATTATGCTTTGAAAACTTCTTACGGTTTTGGTGGTCACAATGCAGCTATTTTGTTAAAAAAATATAAAGAATAATATAAAAAGATGATAAATCAAGATCAAAATAAAACTAATAACAAAAGGCAAAAGGTTATTATAACAGGAGCTGCAGGTTTTATTGGTGGTCATATTACTGAATATTTCTGCAATAATGATGTAGATGTTTCATGCTTTGTCAGAAATAGCAGCGATTTATCATATATAAAGAAATTTCCGATTAAAATCATTAATGGAAGTATAACTGATCTTAACAAATTAGAGAATTCTATAAAAAATGTTGATAGTGTAATTCATGTTGCAGCACTTGCAAGGGATTGGGGAAATTATAAAGACTTTTACAAAACAAATGTTATTGGAACCATAAATGTTTTAAAAGCATGTAAAATCAATAATATTCAAAATGTAATAATTACAGGTTCCATTTCAAGTTATGGTGAAGAAGATTCAACAGAAATAAAAACTGAAGAACATCCATTCAATTCACACTATAAGTATTTTTTGAATTCTATTTTTCCATGTAAAATGAATTATTATCGTGATACTAAAGCATTAACTACAAAGGAAGCTATAAGTTTTGCAAAAGAAAATGATTTAAATCTTACTATAATTGAACCTGTTTGGGTTTATGGCGAAAATGAATTCAATACAGGGTTTTATGAATACATTAGCTTAGTAAATGGTAAAACACCATTTGTTTTAGGAAGCAAAAAAAATAAGTTTCACGTAGTTTATGCCAGGGATTTAGCAAGAGCATACTTTCTGGCATTTAAAAAGAAACTAAGCGGAGTAAATAGAATTATAATAGGCAATAAAAATATTGATTATGCGGATAAAATATTTTCTGTTTTTTGTAATGAGATAGGCATGAAAAAACCAAAGAATATTGCTAAACAAATTGTTTATCCGATTGGATTTTTACTGGAATTATTTTATACAATTTTTTCAATGAAAAACGCTCCATTATTAACCAGAGGAAGAGTAAATATGTTCTATGATAATATAGAATACTCAACTCTTAAGGCTGAAGAATTACTAGGTTTTACAAACGATTTTAGTATTGAAAAGGGAATAAAAAAAACAGTTGAGTGGTATAAAGAAAACAGTTTAATTTAAGATATTATGCTTACAGTTAAAAATTATACAGGGATTACAAAAAAACTTATCAGCTTCAAGATTAAGTTGTACACTTTCATTCACTTTACCGGACAACTCATTCGAGGCCGAATTAAACTTAGATATTTTTTTAGAGTATTAAAGCGATTATTATTTTTTCTTTCATATATGAAAAATAATAAATACTCTAAAATCGGGAAGCGTCTAAAAATCCACCTGTATCTTCCGGGTTTTCCATCAAAAGCATACTACCACGCATGCAGCAAAGTACTTGAGTTTGATAAAAAAATGCCCGGTATTTCAGCATTAATATCTGTGACATCAGCTTGCAAATATAAATGTCCGCATTGTTATCAGAAGCATGATAAAGGAAAGGACATGGACATTAATATTCTGATCAAAACTGTTAAAAATCTCCAGAACAAAGGTGTCGCATTTTTCAATATTGAAGGTGGAGAGCCGTTCTTGGTTTTCGACCGTTTAAAAAAAGTTTGTGATGCTATTGACGAAAGGTCAGAGATATTAATAAATTCCACTGGTGATGGAATGACTTTTGAAAACTTGTCAGAATTAAAAAAGAATAAAAATATTATTGGAATAATGTTTTCTCTGCATACTGATAAACCAGAAGACATGAATAAATTTACGGGGGTTGAAAATGCATGGAAAAATCTTGAAAAAGGAATTGAATTATGCCATAATGTTGGATTGGCTGTTACTTTTAATACATGTTTATTAAGGGATTCGTTTTATGATGGAACATTTGAAAATATTATGGAAGTTGCCAAAGATTTTAATGGTTCAATATTACAACTTATTAAACCAAAACCTGCTGGTGGCTGGCTCGAATCAGGAATAGAAGATTTTTCAAAAGAAGATATTGAACATATCACAAACAAAGTTCATAAATATAATCTTGAAAAAAGTCACAGGGATTATACTTTTATTTCGCCAATGATAATTGAGGAATCGGCTGAAGTATTTGGCTGCACTGCTGGTGGAACGGACCGTTTTTATATTAATGCAAAGGGTGACTTACAGCCTTGCGAATTTCTTAATATTTCATTCGGTAATATTCAAACTGATGATTTCGAAGTCATTTATGAAAAAATGCGAAAAGTATTTGAAAAACCTTGCCAATCATGGTTGTGTGAAAAATATTCTCGTCAAGTACTTAAACTGAAAGAAACTAATAATCTTTCAAGTCTTCCTTTAACGCCTGAAATATCAAAACAGGTATATGAAAACTGGGATAGAACCGACTTAACTGATTTTTATCAAAAATTAAAAGAATTATAATGGAAAAACAAGCAGCAATTTCTTTAAATAACAATTCTACAATAAACTTTCTAAAAGCTTATGTAAAATCCATGCGGCTATATTATTCCTTTGTCACCGGAATAGCAGGCTGGATTGGTGTTTCTTATTACGAATGGGTAGCTACCACCGAAGGAGCAAGAGGAACATCTGATTTAGTTAAAAATATTGAAGTACTTCCTTCCCCTGAGAAGAAACTAGTAATTCTTATTCTTCTTTTTTTAAGTTGGGGAATAAATCAGATTTTTAATGATTATCTGGGGCGAAAAGAAGATCGTATAAATGCACCTGATCGACCAATGGTTACGGGCAAACTGCATCCTCAGAAAGCTATATTATTATCAATTATATTATTAATTGGAACCATATTTATAACATATTTTTATCTTGAACCTATAGCTATTTATCCACTTGCCATTGGAGTTTCGCTAAATATTATATACGAATATGCCAAAGGACGTGGTATTTTAGGTAATATAGTTTTTGGTGTAATGATAAGTATGTGTGGCCTGTTTGGTTTCTTCGCTGCTGGTCCTATGGAAGTATATTTTACTAAAAGCCGTATAAGTGCTTTAGCTCTTATAGCAATATTAAATGGGCTAATGACCTATTATACATATTTTAAAGACTATTTTGGCGATAAAGCTACCGGCAAAAGGACCATTGTGGTAAAATTTGGGCTTGAAAAAAATAAAAGTATTGCAATTTTTTCATCCTTCCTTCCCTCAATATTATTTATCGGATCATATTATGGTTTTCAATCATTCGAGATTGAGTTAAACAACACTTTTATAATTCTCGGAATAATGACTATTTTCCTTCAATTATGGACAGGTATGCTGTTTTACAGGAATCCGAAAGGTGAAATGACCTATTATTCTCTGGTTACAAACTTTAGGGCATGTACATGTGGTCAAGCAACTATTATAGCAATATTCAATCCGGAATTAGGCATAATACTCTTTCTATGTTCTTATGTGATTGTCGGGTTCCTTTTTAATTTACATACTAATATAAAGGCTTAATAAACGTAAAAAGTGGAAATATTTGAAAAGGCATATATAGGCAAATGTGAATTAAAGAATCGAATATTTCGATCTGCAACTTTCGAAGGAATGTGTGATAAAAATGGCATTCCCGGTGAAAACTATTTGTCTTTATATGAAGAACTTTCAAATAATAATATTGGAGGAATTATTACAGGTTTTGCATATATATCAAAAGAAGGAAAAGCGATTCAACCAGGTCAGGCCGGCATTTTAAATGAAAAACATATTGAGCATTTTAAAAAAATAACATCGGTAGTTCATACAAATGGAAGTAAAATATTCTTGCAAATAGCTCATACAGGACGGCAGACAAGAGAAACAGACATAAAACAAAAAGTTGTTGGAGCTTCTGAAAAAAAATCAATGTATTTTAGAGAAAAACCAAGGAAGCTAAGTACAGAAGAAGTATTTGAAATTATTGAGAAATTTGGGAACTCTGCTCTTAATGCAAAAAAAGCCGGATTTGATGGTGTTCAGCTTCATGCAGCTCATGGCTATTTGATTCACCAGTTTATCCTGCCAACAATAAACAACCGGAAAGACCTGTTTGGAATTGATCCTGAAAAAGCACTAGGGCTTAAATTTCTTGATTTAATCATTGATAATGTAAGAGAAAAATGCAGTGATGAATTTCCTGTCCTGATAAAAATTAGTGGTAGCGATGACTATAAAAAAAAGTTCACGAAAAAGCAGTTTTCAAATCTTATCGAGTTTCTTGATTTAAAAAAAGTTGATGGAATTGAAATAAGCTATGGAACAATGGATCATGCTTTAAATATTTTCAGAGGAGATATTCCTGTTGATTTAATTTTAAAACATAATAAAATTTATAAAGTAGAAAGCAAGTTTGCAAAAAAGATATTGAAAACTTTTATATTCCCTTTTGCTATAAAAAAACTAAAACCTTTCAGCCCAATGTATAATCTCGGGTACGCTGAAATAGCTAAAGAAATAACTAAAATTCCAATTATTTCTGTTGGAGGCTACAGAGAGAAAAAGGAAATAGAATATGCTATAAAAAATAAAAATATCAATTTCGTAAGTTTGAGTAGGCCTTTTATTTGCGAGCCAGACCTTATGATTAAAATCGAAGAAAATGATAACTACAAATCAAAGTGTGTAAATTGCAATTATTGTGCAATTATGTGTGACTCAGAATACTTAACCAAATGTTATAAAAAAAAATCATGGAAATAGCAGATAAGATAATATCCATAATCATGGAAAATACAGATTATAAATATAAGATTAACCCCAACACAAACCTTTTTACTGAACTAAATATTGACTCTTTTGGGAAGTTGATGATTGTTAATGCTATAGAAGATGAATTCTCAATTGAAGTTGATGAAGATGATATTGAAAAGTTTGCAACTGTAAATGAAATAATCGATGTATTACAGTCAAAATACATTTAAATAGTGCTTGCCAGAAAA
Source organism: Bacteroidales bacterium (assembly GCA_021108325.1). GTDB lineage: Bacteria > Bacteroidota > Bacteroidia > Bacteroidales > UBA12077 > UBA12077. The sequence goes on from JAIORB010000024.1 coordinate 29,470, forward strand.
CGTCAACTTCTGCGTTACTCTTGTTTTGAAAACAATCGTTTACAACAGTAAATTTCTGATTTTCAAAACTTCGAAAGCCTTGAACTTAACGTTTTCTGACTAAGCTCTCAAAAATCATGAGTTTAGATTCGCTAAGCTCGTAAACTCGGTTCTAACTGACACTAAATAAATGCAAAATGAGCACTAAAAAATTTTATGAATTGCACTATCTCAACGATGAGCTAGCCCGAAAAACGGGATTTAATCCATACTATGTTAACGTGCAATCAGGGCTTAATGACTCGCTTATTATTGATGGAAAAGAATTTATAAACTTAGCTTCAAACAACTATTTGGGCATTGCAAATGATGAAAGAATCAAGGAAGCTACAATTAATGCAATAAACAAATACGGCCTTTCGCTTTGTGCAACTCCAATTGCATTAGGAGGTACAGATCTTTATAAAAATCTAACTCAAAAATTATCTAATTTTGTTGGGCTGAAATCAAGTATAATTTATCCTTCATGTTATCAGGCAAATAATGGATTATTCCCTGCAATAGCTGATAAAAATGATGTAATTATTATTGACCAGTTTTCACATTCATCTTTAGTAGAAGGTGCAAGAACAGTTGGATGTAAGATAAGGCCCTTTTTACATAATAATATAGATAGCCTTGAAAAAAACCTGAAAAACAGCTTGAATTACAAACAAATTTTTGTTGCTTCGGAATCAGTGTTTTCAACTGAAGGTAGCATAGCTCCTTTTGCCGAAATTGTTGAATTATGTAAAAAGTATGGTGCAATTCCTGTAATTGACGACTCTCATGGAATCGGAGTTATCGGGAAAAATGGTAAAGGAATATTAGAACATGCAGAAATTAAGGATTACCAGGGAATATATACAGCTTCATTAGGCAAATCAATTGCTAATTTAGGTGGAATGATTAGTGGTAAAAAGTCTCTTATCGACTACCTAAAATACTATTCACCTCACCTTATTTATTCAACATCTATAACACCACCAATCCTTGCAGGTATTGAAAAAGCAATTTGCATTATCGAAGAGGAGTTCGAAGCCTTAGGAAATAAAATGTGGAAATATCGTAATAAACTAAGAGATGCTTTAATAAAATTCGGTTATGATGTAAGGTCTTCTTCCGCACCAATTACATCAATAGTTACCGGCACTTCAGTGGATACATTACTTTTTGCAAAAGAACTATATAAGCGAAAAATACTAGCAACACCATTTATTTATCCTTCTGTACCTGAAAATCAGGGAGTGATTAGATTGATTGCTGGAGCAAACCTTGAAGAAAAAACTATAGACCGCGCAATTCAAATTTTTAAAGAAATTAAGGAAAGCTAGTAGTGTGTTCTTTAATTAGTATTGCATAAAATTTATTTTAGATTTTTTCTTTAGACGAGGAAAAATTTGCAAGCATAGCCGTCCGCGTGTCGCTGAAGCTTTAGCGGAGGCACAGCTACGGTTAATAATTTTAACGAAGTATAAAGTAAAAAGATTAATAAATTTGTAATGATAATTAGAGAACATTCTACTAAGGTAATGAAGTATTTTTTAATCATGAATCCTGGTTCAAAAGGAGGAAAAAGTAAAAAATCTTTTAATCAGATATTTAATGCTTTTAATAAAGCAAATATTGATTATGATTATAAATATACTAATGAACTTGAAGATGCATACACATACTCTGTTGAAGCCAATAAAGCAGATTATTATGCTATAGTTGCAGTTGGAGGTGATGGAACAATAAACAGTGTTTTAAATGGCTTTTTTGATTTGAAAGGGAAATTAATTTCTAATTCCAAAATGGGTGTAATCTATACAGGAACAAGCCCCGATTTTTGTAAAAGTTATAACATTCCAAGAAAAACAGATGATGCTATAAAAATACTTATAGATAATTATTCAAGGCAGATTTATATTGGGAAATTATTATGTTCAAATGTAAACGATAAAAGCCTTAATGATTCTGATGCATCAGAAATCAAATCACCAAAGCTCAGATATTTTGGTTGTTGCACAAACATTGGACTTGGAGCCACATTGGCCAGAAAAGCAAATAGTGGAATCAGAAAGTACTTAGGTGATACTTTGGGTACTTTTTTTTCACTAATAGGCACTTTAGTAGTTTATAAAGCCAATGATTTTATCGTAAAAAAAGATGAGAAAAAACATACAATCAGCAATCTATATAATTTGTCAGTTGGTAGAACAAAATTTATTGCTTCAGGAATTAAAATTCACAATAAAATCAGTTATTTTGAAAAAGGATTCTATTGCTTAACTGCCAGACAACTAAATCTTTTCAATTTACCTATTTTAATTAAAAAAGTATATAGCGGAAAGGAATTCAACAATACTGAAATTCTATCAATGGATTATTGTAATAAGATTGAAGTATTTGGTAATTGTAAAAATCCGGAAGTTGAACTCGATGGAGACCCAATCGGTTATTTACCGTGTAAAATAGAGACAAGTATTGATAAATTAGATTTAATTGTAAAAAAAGATATGTTCAGGTAAAAATTGTTAATAATTATGTTAATAGATTATCGAGATTTCTATTTTTTGTAATCATGTTTTATTTATCTTTGCTCACAATATGAGTTTTGATATTTAAATGAACGTGATAAAAATATTTAAAGACAAAATAAAGTCAGTAAGACAAAATATTAGGGTCAATTGACCCCAAAAAACAGGTTTCTTTTTTAGAAACCTGTTTTTTTTGTGCAATAGTGAACGATTATGATTTTTCTAGTATTTAGTATTCTTTCATCAGCCGCGATTTATATAATCTTCAAATACCTTGACAGATTTAAAATCAACACTTTCAATGTTATTATTATTAATTATATTACTGCGACTATTTTAGGATTATTACTTACAAATACCCAAGTCGATATTTTTTCAATCTATAAAAATGCATGGTTCCCCTACTCTATTATTATTGGAGTTTTATTTATCATGACGTTTGTGCTTATTGCCAAATCATCGCAAATTGTTGGTATTGCCATTACTTCGGTTTCAAATAAAATGTCGGTTATTATTCCTATTGCAGTATCTATAATTATTGATCCTTTAGATGTTTTAACCAACTTTAAAGCACTGGGAATTATACTGGCAATACTTGCCGTATTTCTATCTGTATATCGTAAACGTAAAGTTGAGTTCGATCCAAGAAAAATCTATTTACCTATTATCCTGTTTTTAAGTATGGGACTTGTAGATTCCATAGTTAAATATGCACAACATTATTATGTTGCAGATGATATATTACCATTGTTTACGGTTATTCTATTTGCTATGTCTGCAATAGCTGGTTTAGTTACAAAGTTTTTACGAAAAACATCATTTAATGAATTATTAGATATAAAGATTTTATTGTGGGGAATTGGATTAGGAATAAGTAATTATGGTTCAATATACTTTCTGATTAAAGCATTAAATTACAAAAATAGTGTAGGAAATACATTGGATGGCTCTATTGTGTTTGGAATTAATAATCTTGGCGTAATAGCATTATCAGTTATTATTGGATTAATTGTGTTTAAAGAAAAGTTTCTGAAGATTAACTGGATAGGAATTATTATATCATTGTTGGCAATCTATATTTTATCGAAAACATAAATGGCAAAATTTACAGACGAATATTTGACAATAAGTAAACCATCGGAAGGTTTATTTAAAGATCGTGGAAGTAAATTTCTTGCCTTTGCTTATCCTGTATCATCAGAAGAAGAAATTAAGAAAATACAGGAAAAACTACGTAGTGATTACCATGATGCACGCCATCATTGTTACGCATACATGCTTGGACTCGAAAAAGAAATTTACCGTATAAATGATGACGGAGAACCTTCGAGCACAGCAGGAAAACCAATGTTGGGACAAATAAGATCGTTCGATTTAACCAATATACTGATCGTTGTAATACGATATTTTGGTGGCACTAAACTGGGAGTTGGAGGATTGATCAACGCATACAAAACAGCTTCTGAAGAAGCTTTAAAAAATGCAAAAATCATAAAAAAAACATTGCACGATATTTATGAATTAAAGTTTGAATATCCTGCTATGAATGATATTATGCGAATTTTAAAAGAAGAGAATATTGAACAAGTCGATCAGAAATTTGATCTCTCCTGCTCTGTTTCAATAAGTTTACGAAAAGCAGATACAGAAAAGGTTTTAAGTAAGTTTGACCGGATAGAGAATTTGAAAATTGAATTTTTAGAAACAAGATAACAGATAAATGGTTAAATGGTTAATTTGTAAAATGGAAAAATGGATGGATGGATGAATGGAAAGTAAAATAGTAAAATAGTAAACTAGTGAATTAGTAAATTAGTTGCTGGTTACACGTTGCTAGTTGTCAATATATCAATAAGAATGAAAAAAAGAAACTAGTAACAAGAAACTAGAAGACTAAGTTAAATGGAAAAGAATCAATAATAAAAATAATAAGTTAGAAAATAAATAAAATCAATTATAAACAACTAATAAAACTTGGATTAATGGAAAACAAACATTTAATTTCAATCACGGATTATTCGAAAGAAGAGATCTTCAGAATCCTTGATCTTGCTACTGATTTTGAAAAAAATCCAAATCAAAACCTTTTGGATAATAAGGTAATTGCAACATTATTTTTCGAACCTTCAACTCGTACACGTTTAAGTTTCGAAAGTGCAATTAGCCGTCTTGGTGGAAAATTCATTGGATTTACCGATTCCAGCTCATCCAGTGTTTCTAAAGGAGAATCGCTAAAAGACACTATCATGACAGTTGCTAATTACAGCGATATGATTGTTATGCGTCACCCGATTGAAGGAAGTGCACGCTGGGCAAGTGAAGTATCGCGTGTACCGATTGTAAATGCCGGTGATGGTGCAAATCAACATCCAACACAAACATTATTGGATTTATATTCAATCAGAAAAACTCAAGGAACACTTGACAATCTGAATGTATATTTTGTTGGCGATTTAAAATATGGTAGAACAGTGCATTCTCTGCTCCAGGCAATGTCGATGTTTAATACTACGTTCAACTTCATTTCACCTGAAGAATTAAAAATCCCGGATGAATACAAATTATTTTTGGATAAAAAAGGACTAAAGTATTATGAGCACAGAGATTTTTCAGACATCATTTCACATGCAGATATTATTTATATGACACGAATCCAGAGAGAAAGATTCTCTGATCCGATGGAATATGAGAAAACTAAAAACTCTTATGTTTTAAAGAATGACATGCTTGAAAATACAAAACCAAACATGAAGGTTTTGCATCCATTACCAAGAGTAAAGGAGATTCATACTAACGTAGATGAAAACAAGAAAGCTTATTACTTTACACAAGCATTAAATGGTGTTTATACTCGTCAAGCTATTATCACTCATATTTTAGGACTTAAAAAATAATAAACCATGGAAATGAACGATAAAAAATTACAGGTAAGTGCAATAAAAAACGGTACGGTAATCGACCATATTCCTGCAAATAGTCTTTTTAAAGTTATAAATATACTTGGATTAGATAAGATTGAAACCCAAATGACTGTTGGGTCTAACTTTGAAAGTAAGAAGCTTGGTTTAAAAGCAATTATTAAAATAACTGATGTATTTTTTATAGATGACGATATTAATAAAATAGCTTTAGTAGCTCCCGAAGCCAAACTTAATATAATTAAAGATTACAAAGTAGTTGAAAAGAAAGTAGTTGAAGTTCCTGATAATATTAAAGGAATTGCGAAATGTGGTAATCCGAAATGTATTACAAATCACGAAGGTATTGTACCTAAATTTACTGTAGTAAATAAAAAGAAGGTGGCCATAAAATGTCATTATTGCGAAAAAATAACGGATTCGGAACATATGAAGATTTTTTAAATAATATTTTCTCCTAAAAGTAAAGCCACGACATGTCGTGGCTTTACTTTTATATATATTTTATTTGCTGCTTTTATCGTATTCTATCCATACTCCTGATTAACGCTTCATCTTTTCCTATTGCTCTTATTGCCAAATAAGTCAATATTGCTGCCACAAATGGAAAAATAGCTGTTATCTCATAACTAACAACACCACTTAATTGTTTCGAAAAATTTTGAATATAATAATAATTCAATCCTAAGTATCCTATCATTAAAATAATATTAAACGAATTAAGGCGCATTTGGAGTATGCGCTTTTTAAATAGAAAAACACTTATAAATGATATTAAAACTATAATTACCAATAAAATAATTCGTGGAATAGTTAATAAGTATAATCCATCCTCATTTTCAATAGTAAGTCCATTAAACCTAAATATAAATAACTGTCCATCAGCTCCAAGAAGTTCTGCAACAGGATAAAAAAAAATTGATCCTAATAAAAACGTAGCAACTAATAAATATATCGATTGAATTCTCTGAATCATAACACTTTAAATAATAATAAATTTTAAACTCCGGTTAATTTTCCACAAAATTAGAGCTTTTTAATTACTAAACAACTGAAAACTTTCATTTTATCCTGACAAAGTTTAGATTAATGAATTTAAAATTTAGAAGTTTTAGTAATTTATTAATGAATGGAATGTTGGAATAATGGAAATATGAAAAACCGGAATTTAATAAAATACTTTGAACCCAAGAATAACTAACCTAATAAAACACAACACTCATCATTACTAACGTGAGATCGCGTCGCTTAGTTCCAGTATTCCATAAATCCATCCTTCCATCATAAAAAATAAATACTGAACTCAATTATTAAATTACAAAACCAGTTTTAAAGCAATATTTCATTCATAGGTTTTCTAAATCGTTTTTTAGATTCTCGTTCTTTCAAATCATCCGGAAATAATTCAATATCACCTTTATAACCAATTGCCATAATAGCTATAGGCTCATATTCTTCGCCAAGTTCAAAAAACTCTCTGGTTTTGTCTTTGCTATATCCACCCATCTGATGTACAAATAAACCCAAGGATGTAGCTTGTGCCAGCAAATTACCGACAGCCATTCCTGTGTCATACTGTGCAAAATGATTGGGTTTTCCGGTTACTGTAGAGTTTTTTAAAACTACACTTAAAACCAAAACCGGAGCATATTTAGCCCAATACTGATTTGCTTCAACCAGACAATCAAAAAGCTTTTGATAGTTCTCATCTTTGTTCTTCACTCCTACTACAAATCTCCAGGGTTGCTCATTAAAAGCTGATGGTGCCCAACGTGCAGCCTCAAATAATGTAGCCAGTTTTTCATTTTCTATTTGTTTCGGCGAAAAAATTACTGAACTATACCTATCACGAATTACTTGATGTATATTTATCATTTGTGTTCATTTTTAATTTTACAATACAAACACCAAGTTAACAAAAGTGTTCAACATTTAAAAGTCCAATTACTCTTCGCAAATAAAATATGTTATATAATATCAAGTATTTACATAAAATCTTCAATTAAGGTTTGATAATCAGGAAAGGATTTCTTAGAATTGTAGGCTGAAGGAAAAAAGAATTATAAATATATAACATATTAAAAATTAAGATTATGACAAAAATGACAAGTCAGGATTACATCAACAGAGAAGATAAATACGGAGCTCATAATTATCATCCACTACCTGTTGTATTAGAAAAAGGAGAAGGCGTTCATGTTTGGGACACAGATGGAAAGCAATATTATGATTTTTTGTCTGCATATTCTGCAGTTAACCAAGGACATTGCCATCCTAAAATTGTAAACGCAATGACCGAACAGGCTAAAAAACTTACTTTAACTTCCAGAGCTTTTTATAATAGTGTTTTAGGTGAATATGAAGAATATATAACTAAATATTTTGGTTTTGATAAGGTATTACCAATGAATACTGGTGCTGAAGCAGATGAAACTGCTATCAAACTTGCTCGTAAATGGGGCTACAAAATAAAAGGAATTCCTCAAAATGAGGCAAAAATCATTGTTTGTAATGAAAACTTTCATGGCAGAACCATTACTATCATTTCAATGTCCACTGATCCTGATGCATATGGTGATTATGGACCATATACACCGGGTTTTGTAAAAATTCCTTATAATGATTTTGAAGCTTTGGAAAACGAATTACAAGATCCAAACGTTGCTGCTTTTCTTGTTGAACCTATTCAGGGAGAAGCGGGTGTTTATGTTCCGGAAGATGGTTATTTAAAAAAATCATATGATCTTTGTAAAAAACACAATGTTCTTTTTATTGCTGATGAGGTACAAACTGGTATTGCACGTACTGGTAAAATGTTAGCCTGCGATCACGAAGGTGTTAAACCGGACATTTTAATTCTGGGTAAAGCTATTTCAGGTGGTGTATTCCCTGTTTCTGTGGTTTTAGCAAACGATGATATTATGCTTACTATTAAGCCGGGAGAACATGGTTCTACTTTTGGAGGTAATCCTATTGCCAGTAAAGTTGCTATGGCTGCCTTAGATGTTATTAAAGAAGAAAAATTAGAAGAAAACGCTGAACGTTTAGGAAAGATATTCCGTGATGAATTCAATAGCATTGATTCTGAAATGATTGAATTAGTTCGTGGTAAAGGCTTGTTAAATGCAGTTGTTATTAAAAATAAAGAAGGTAAAACTGCATGGGATGTTTGTGTCGCTATGGCCGAAAATGGAGTTTTAGCTAAACCAACTCATGGTAACATTATCCGTTTTGCTCCGCCATTGGTAATTACAGAAGATCAATTACGTGATGCTATGAATAAGATTAAAGAAGTATTTAAAAAATTCGAATAATTTTATCGATAAGCATTAAACTTTTTATAATTAAAGCTGTCTCAATCAATATAATTGAGCAGCTTTTTTTATATTCGCCACTCAAAATAAAATTTATTAATTAAATCAATTATAAAATGAAATTTGTATTAACATTAAAATTTGCTTTAATAGCAATTATTGGTATGACATTAACAACTGCTTGTAATCAACAAAAAGTTGATGAAAAAATTACATTAGATGTAAGTTCAATTGATACTTTAGTAGATCCTGCTCAGGATTTTTATCATTATGCAAATAATGGTTGGATGAAAAATAACCCTCTTCCTGATGATGAAAGTCGTTACGGTTCTTTTGATCAATTGGGTAAAGAAACCAGCATGAAAGTTCAAACTTTATTGGAAGAACTTGCTAATAGTAAATTTGAAAAAGGAACAATCGAACAAAAAATTGGTGATTTCTATGCAATAGGAATGGATTCAGCCAAAATTGAAGAACAAGGATTAGCTCCGTTAAAACCTGAGTTTGACCGAATTGTGTCAATCAGCACTATTGAAGATGTACAAAATCAATTAGCATATTTTCATATGCACGGTATTGGATCTATTTTTGGATTTTTCGGATCAATTGATATTAAAAATAGTGAGATGAATATTGCTCACATTAGTCAGAGTGGTCTGGGAATGTCAGATAGAGATTATTATTTAAATGATGATCCTCGCTCGAAAGAAATACGTGAAGCATATATTATACATCTCGAAAAAATGATGATTTTAAGTGGAGTATCTAAAGAAGAAGCTAAACTGAGAGCTGAAACTATAATGGAAATTGAAACTCGTTTAGCTGCAGCATCATTTACAAGATTAGAAAACAGAAACCCACATGCTACTTATAACAAAAAAACTCAGGAAGAAATAAAAAAATTATATTCAAACTTTAACTGGGATAATTACTTAGCAAATATAGGTCTTGAATACAATGGTGAAATTAATGTGCGTCAACCTAAGTTTTTTGATGAAGTAAATAAGATGATGGCAGAAGTTACTGTTGAAGATTGGAAAGCCTATTTTTACTGGAATTTATTAAATACAACAGCAAATTACTTATCAAACGAATTCCAGGAACAAAACTTTGATTTCTATGGAAAAACAATGAGAGGAAGTGAAAAGATGCGCCCTCGCTGGAGAAGAGTACTTGGAATAACAAATGGTGCATTAGGTGATGCTATTGGGCAAAAGTTCTCAGAAAAATATTTCCCTGCCGAAGCCAAAGAAAGAATGGTTATATTAGTTGAAAACTTAAGAACTGCTCTTGGTCAGAGAATTGATAAGCTTGAATGGATGAGTGAAGAGACAAAGCTTAAAGCTAATGACAAATTAGCATCTATGAATGTTAAAATTGGCTATCCTGATGTATGGGAAGATTTTACAAACCTTGAGGTCGGTCAAGAAGCGTTTGTTCTAAATGTGTTAACTGCAAACAGATTTTGGAAAGAAGACAATTTAAATGAAATTGGAAAACCTGTTGATAAAACTAAATGGTTCTTTCCTGCTCATACAGTTAATGCATACTATGCTCCACCATTAAACGAAATTTGTTTCCCGGCAGGTATTTTACAACCTCCTTTCTTCTATCTTGATGGTGATGATGCAATTAATTATGGCGCTATTGGTGCAGTTATTGGCCACGAAATGTCGCATGGTTTCGATGATAAAGGAAGATTATACGATAAAGAAGGTAATTTAACAAACTGGTGGACTGATGACGATTCTGAACGTTTTAATGCCAGAACTCAAGTATTGGTTGATCAATTTGATGCTATTATTGTTATAGATACCATACATGCTAACGGGGAATTATCTCTTGGTGAAAACATTGCTGATTTAGGTGGATTGAACATTTCTTATACTGCATTCCAAAATGCACAAAAAGAAAATTCACAAATTGAATTAATTGAAGGATATACTTCTGATCAACGATTTTTCTTAAGCTGGGCAAGAGTTTGGGCACAGAATACTCGTGATAAGGAAATTATTCGCCGTACAAAAGAAGATGTGCATTCGTTAGGAATAAACCGTGTAAATGGACCTGTTGCTAATATGTCGGAATTCCATGCTGCTTTTGGTGTTGAAGAAGGCAATACTTTGTACATTCATGAGGAAGAACGAGCTTCTATTTGGTAATATTTTATAATATCTTCAAAAATTTAAACCGGCATAAACTGCCGGTTTTTTTTATAATATATCGTATTCAAAAAAGATTAATCTATATTTTTCTAAAAGTAAATTTCCAATGAAGTTTTATGATAATTTTATTTTTTCGAATAATAATTCTCTTTTATAATATAATCTCCTTCCCAATATTGAACCGCTACTTCTTCAAGTTTTGTCTTATTGCCATTCTTAAATTTTATATTTATCCAAAACTCAACCATCGTAATAGCCCTTTTTTCATCAGATGTAATAGTTTTTACTCCCCCGCCCATTACTTCCTGTATTTCTTTTAAGAATTTCTTGTCATAATTACGGGCTTCTTCAATACCTCTTCGTTCCTTTCCATCATCGGCAATTATAATTACCTTTTCGTGGTAATATTTATCTAAGGCATCTAAAAGTTTACCTTCTTCAATCATTTTAAATAGTGCTTTTGCTTTTTGATAGTAGCTCATAATTGTAATATAATTATTTGACAGTTAAATATACAAAAAAACCGCCAATCAGGCGGTTCAATTATATTTTTATTTCCAGAGTTTATATTTGTAATCTGCTCTTGAAAGGAAGGAATGTCATAAAATCTGCATGATGCACAAGGTAAGCTTCGGTTGTACGCTTTACCATATCTCCTTCGCCTGCATGTGTAGCAATAATATGACAAACTTCGGCAGGTACGCCACATTCTTCGGCTATTGATACACCAGAAAAAGGGTGACGTAAATACTTACCGTAACTTCCCTGAACAGACTTACCATCAACCATCACATATTCCAACAATTTACCAACATCGGCAAGAATTGCACCTGCAATAACCACATCCATATTTACAGGCAAATCATCTTTAAAAAATTCGTTACATTTATTACCTGCATCGCGGGCAATATGCACAACAGCACGTTTATGTGCCATAAAAGTTACTTTTACAGGAACTAATAATGTAAAAGGAATAGTCTGAAGATCTTCAACTGTTAAAACACTACGCTCTAATGCTAATTCCCATGTTTTTGCAGTTTGTTCTCTTAAATTTTCATCCTGAATCCATTCTAACTCAGGCCATAATTCTAATACCTTTGCATTCATATAATTGTTTTTTAAATTTTAGGGTTAAAAAAAGAGGATGCACTTTGTTGTGCATCCTCCTGGTAAATATTTAATTAAGCTAATTTAGCAATAATAGCATCAGCCATTTGCTGAGTAGAAGCAGCTCCCTTTTCAACAACATCCGGACGACCAGCCATTTTCATCATATCATAAGTACGAACTTTACCTTCAGCAATAACTTCAGCAATTGCTTTACCTATTTTTTCAGCTAATTCATTTTCTCCAATAAACTCTAACATAGCACATGCTGATTCAACCATAGCAATTGGGTTAACAATTGAAGTATCATAATCGGCATATTTAGGTGCCGAACCATGGGTCGGTTCAAAAACAGCAAGACCTGAATCAGGATTCATTTGTGCACTAGACGCAAAACCTAAGCCACCAATTAATCCGGCAAAACCATCAGAAACAATGTCACCAAACATATTACCGGCAACTATAACACCATAATTTTCCGGATTTTTAGTTAACCACATCATTTGTGCATCAATATTTGTATTCCAAAGATCAATCTTAGGAAAATCAGCTTTTTGAATTTGTTGAGCCATTTTATACATCATTCCTGATGTTTCCCTTATCACATTTGGCTTTTCACAAAGGGTAACAGATTTATATCCATTATCATTTGCATAATTGAATGCAGCTCTTAAAATTCTTTCAGTAGCTTTTTTTGTAAAGATACGAGTCGAAACAGAAATCTCTTCGCGTGGGGTTTTACCAAAATTTTTAACAAATTTAGGATGTGTCATCAATGCGTGATAAACAGTATCAGAAGGATTACTCCACTCAACACCTCCGTATAATCCTTCAGTATTCTGGCGGAATATTATAGCATCAATTTCCGGCTCTTCGATCGTATCATTAGGTCCACGTCGTATAAAATTAAGAGGGTTCCCCTTGTATGTTCTACATGGACGCATACAAATATCCAAACCAAAATGCTGACGTAAACCAACAATTGGACTTGAGTAAACTAAGCCTTTATCTTGTAATTCAGGAATTAGTTCGGTTGCAGCTTCATCTTTTGGTTTCGAGGTTATTGCTCCGAATAAACCAATTTTATGTTCTTCAAGTAAATCGAGAGTTCGTTGTGGAAGAGGGTTTCCTTCTTTACACCAGAATTCCCATCCTATATCACCTTCAACATAATCGGCTTCAAAGCCAGCAGCTTCCAAAACTCGTATTGTTTCTTCTAAAACTACTTTTCCGATACCATCACCGGGCATCTTAACTATTGTCCTTTTTGCCATGTTAACTTTTTTTTGAATTAGTTTTTAATTTAAATTAAGACATCGTAAAAATAGAATAAAAATTATTTAAACAAAATGATATATATCTTTTTAGACAATAAGTTTTTAAACATTTTGTAAAGATTAAAATAACTGAATAATTACAAACGCTATAAGTCATTTTGTAAAATAATATTTGAAATTAATTTCATTTTTTTTGCGTGTTTTAGATTGTTTTGTATGTTTACAAAAAATAATCTAAAATTGATTTTATAAAAACAATAAATTGCTAAATAATGAAAGTACTTGAAAAATTAAACCCAACAATAGTTTGGAGTTATTTCGAAGATATTTGTCAGGTTCCACGTCAATCTAAAAAAGAAGAGAAAATAATTCAGTTCTTATTAGATTTTGGGAAAAACAACAATCTTGAAACTAAAAAAGATGAAATAGGTAATGTTTTAATTTCAAAACCGGCAACGGATGGAAAAGAAAACCTTAAAACCGTTGTACTTCAAAGTCATATTGACATGGTTTGTGAAAGCAATGAAGGAACCAATCATAATTTTGATACAGATCCTATTCAACCTGTAATTGATGGAGAATGGGTAAAAGCAAAAGGGACAACTCTGGGTGCCGATGACGGAATCGGAGTTGCAGCTCAAATGGCTATTTTAACTGCAACTAATATTGAGCATGGCCCTATTGAATGTTTATTTACCGTTGATGAAGAAACAGGTTTAACAGGTGCGTTTGCTTTACAACCAGGATTTTTTGAAGGCAAAATCCTTATAAATCTTGATTCGGAAGATGAAGGTGAATTATTTATAGGATGTGCAGGAGGAATAGATACACTTGCAACATATGAGTATGAGCAGGAAAAAATTCCTGAAAATCATGTTGGAATTAAAATACGTGTTACCGGTTTAAATGGAGGACATTCAGGTGACGAAATTGATAAAGGACTTGGAAACTCAATTAAATTAATGAATCGATTCTTATGGAACAGCTGTGATAAATTTGATATTAGAATTGCTGAATTTGATGGAGGAAAAGCCAGAAATGCAATTCCACGTGAAGCTTTTGCTCATATTACGGTTCATACTGATGAAAAAGAAGAATTGATTAAATATTTTAATGATTATGTTCCCGCTGTAAAAAGCGAATTAGCTATTACTGAACCTAAATTAGAATTGACAATTGAAGATACCGACCTTCCTGGTTTTGTTATTGATGAGGACGCTCAGTTTGCATTGTTAAATAGTTTATACGCTTGTCCCCATGGAGTATATGCAATGAGTCGTGAAATTGAAGGTTTGGTTGAAACATCCACGAACCTGGCATCAATAAAATTTATAGAAGAAAATCAGATATTTATTACAACAAGTCAACGCAGTTCTGTTGATTCAGCGAAAAATAATATTGCAAGTAAGGTTGAAAGTGTATTTCGCTTAGCCGGGGCAAAAGTTAAACATGGCGATGGATATCCTGGCTGGCGACCAAATACAAACTCCGATATTATGAAGATTACTGAAAAATCTTATGAGAAATTATTCGGAGTAAAACCTGTTGTAAGAGCCATACATGCCGGATTGGAATGTGGTCTTTTCCTTGAAAAATATCCTTTTTTGGATATGATTTCTTTTGGCCCGACTATTAAAGGAGCTCACACACCGGAAGAAAGAATTAATATTGAAACGACAGTTAAGTTTTGGGATTTGTTAATTGATGTATTAAAAAATATCCCATCGAATTAGAATATTATTATTTTTAATTAATATTGCATGTCCTGTCTGCTTACTCGTAGGCAGGATTTTTTATACACTTCGACAAGCTCAGTGTGACAATTTATAAGAGAAGTCATCTTAAGCTTGTCAAAGAATGAATCTAAAAAAATAAATTTATGTTACTTACTATCTCAATCGATTTCCTGAAAGATGCAAATATTTATTCTCCCGGAATAATTGCAATACTTATTATTGCAGGATTTATGGTTGGTGTAATTAATACAATTGCAGGAAGCGGCACTGTTATAACTTATTCCTTATTCATGATGCTGGGATTACCGGTAAATTTTGCTAATGGAACCATTCGTCTTGGAGTAATTATGCAAACCCTTGCATCAACATTAAATTTTAAAAAGCATAAAGCACTAGACTGGAAAAAAGGATTTAAGCTGGCATTACCAGTTGTTATAGGATCTATCGTTGGAGCACAAATTGCAGTTGAAATTAATGAAGCTGTGTTTGAAAAAATTTTAGCAGGAGTACTGCTAATTATGTTGTTTTTTATCTTTTACCGTCCTGAACGTTGGATTAAGGATCAAGTTCACAAAATTCAAAGTAAGCCTACAATAATTCAACTTTTTCTTTTTTTCTTAATTGGTTTATATGGAGGTTTTATTCATATAGGAGTTGGAATTTTCATGCTATCCATATTAGTATTAAATGCCGGATACGATTTAGTAAAAGCTAATGCCATTAAAGTTATGATTGTATTCCTTTACAGCCCTTTTGCGCTTGCTGTGTTTATGATGAATGACCAGGTACATTACGGAATAGGATTGATCGCAACCATTGGAAATATTTTCGGTGGAATAGTCGGTTCAAAATTGGCCATCACCAGAGGAAGTAACTTTGTTCGTTGGGTATTGATGATTGTAATTATTGTATTCTCAGCTTATCTTTTAAACATTCCTGGTTTATTTAACTAACTACAAATTTTTCTGGGTCATTTTCATAAACTCTTGCAATTCTACTTTTCTTTCTTTGCTTATTCCATGCCAGCGAATTCCTTGGATTGCCCCTTCCAAAGCATACAATTGATTATGACAAGCTCCCGGAAAAACTGTTTTCAACCTTATAAATGCATTTTCCGTTCCTAATTCAGCTAACTTTTTTGATGATTTTATTCCTGCAAGTTCAAGTCTCTTTGCCAGTTCTGGTCCTATATTTGGAAGTTTTGTTAGTTCACTCATTATCCTAATTTAATGATACGACATTTTGAAAAAGAAT
>JAIORB010000007.1 GCA_021108325.1 Bacteroidales bacterium
AGTACATCATCTATCTGTTCAAGATCACCACGCCATTCGTCAAAAAACTTGTCGAGTTTTCTTTTTTGTTTATCCATTGGTTCAGTATGCATATTAAAGAGTAAATCCTGGAAAGGTTTATATTTCAGTTTTCTTCCATCGCTACCGCCAAATTGATCTGCAAATCCATCAGAAAAAATATAAATAGTATCACTTGTTTTTAAACCAAATTCCTGTTTTGTAAAATTAGCATCAGACCTGAAATGAATACTTATTGGCATACGATCGGGTTTTATTTTTTCCAATTCGCCGTTTTTTATAAAATACATTGGATTGTTGGCACCTGCGAATTGCATATTCATATTCTTTTTGTCAATTACACACAAAGCCATATCCATACCATCTTTTGCTTCATCATCTTTTCCTGATTGTTTTAGTGATTTAATTACTTCAAAACGAAGTTGATTAAGAATCTTATCGGCATCAAGAATTTCTTCCTTAAGTACAATTTCATTCAAGAAACTCATACCAAGCATACTCATAAATGCTCCAGGAACACCATGTCCGGTGCAGTCAGCAGCTGTTACAACAAGTTTGTCATTTTTCTCAGCAGCCCAATAAAAATCACCACTTACAATATCTTTTGGTTTGAAAAATATAAAATATTCAGATAAATAATTATCAAGAACCTGAACAGAAGGTAAAACCGCATTTTGAATTCGGCTGGCATAATGTATACTATCGGTGATTTCTTCATTCTTCTTTTCGATTAAATCTTTTTGAACAATGATCCGTTCACTCTGAGTTAAAATTTCTTCGTTTTTATTCTCTAAGACTATATTTTTTTCTTCAATTTCTATTTTTTGATTTGCCAAAATCGTATTTTTCTTTTTGGTAATTATTAAACCTATTAAAATTAAAACAACAATAACAGCAAAAAGTGCAACCATCCATTGTGCTCTTTTTTTAGCTTCGGCTTGTTTCTCCAACTCTAATTGCTGACGTTCCTTTTCACTTTCAAGAAGAGCTATTTCCTTTTCTCGTTCTTTTTCTTCAGCTTCTTTTTGTTTTAAAACCAAATCCTGAATTGCTTTATCTTGTTCTAATTGTTTTAATTCACGTTCACGAATTTCTGCTTCGTGCCGTTGTTTCGATAGTTCCAACGATTGTTGTAAACGATCTTTTTCAGATTGTTCCAACTCTTTTTCGCTTTTTAGTAAGTCCATTTCTCTTTCACGTTTTTCAGCTTCTAAACGTAATTGGGTTAAAGCAAGGTCCTTTACTTCTTCATCGGCCAGTTTAAGTTTTAATTCCTTTTCTGTTTTTTCGAGGTTGTAAATTTTCTGATTTAATTCCTGTTCGTTTATCCTTTGTTCAAATAATAAAGAATCTTTTAAACTCAAGTGCTTTTCGTAATATTCAAGTGCTGCAATATAATCATTACCATCGCGAATAATTTGTGAATAGCTATAGTAACAAATTTGCAGTAAATCCTTATCTTCTGATTTTTTTGCTGATTCTATGGAATTACGACTAAACAATTCTGCATTATATAAATCCTCATCTTTATGAAAAATATTGGCTGTAATATTTTCCAGTCTAGCGATATCGAGATAATTATCAGAATTTTTTAAGAATCTTAAAGCAAGTTTCAAGTAGATAATTGTATTATCAAAATCACCTAAGTTTTGATAACATATACCAATATTTGCATATAGTTTTGCATATTCCTCATCATTCATATTTGTATTTAACCCAAACTCCAATGAGGTTTTAAATGATTGCAAAGCACTTTCATAATTACTTAAATGCAAGTACAAATATCCTATATTATTAGATACAACCGACATTGCCGTTGTATCTTTTAATTCTGCATAAATCGCATATATCTTTAAATTATATGATAAAGCTTTATCATATTCACCCAGCTTTTTATAGGTTTCCGAGAGTTTATAAAAAACCTTTATATCGTCAATATCTGTTTTAGGATTTTGTTTTAACTCCTCGTATAATTTCAAAAAGTAGATTTCTGCTTTTAAGAATTCACCTTGAATATAGTAAGCTTCGGCTGTTTTTTCTAAATAAGTAATTTTTGAATCGAAATTGTTTATGCTATCAGCTATTTCATAAGCATTCTTGTAATAATCGGCAGCTTTTGAGTATGCACCCAAATATTTATAAACATCTCCAATATCACTGTTAACTTGTATTAATTTTCCTAAATTATTTAAGTTAAGATATAAATTAAGAGATCTGGTAAGATTATTTGTAGCACTTTCAATATCTTCATTATAAAAAGCTATTGCTCCCAACAAATAGTAACATTCAGCTTTAAATGGCTTTATATTATTAGATTTAGCAATTTTAAGTGCCTTATTAATATTCTCTGAAGCTTCTACATAATTTCTTAGTTTAATGTCCTCTTTCGCGATTTTTAAAAGAATATCAGCTTTATTGTATTCAGTTGTACTTAAAATTAGAGAAAAACGTAAGCTGTCTTTTATATTTTGAGAATAAACTCTAAGATTGTTTGATGCAACAAACAATAATAAACTTACAAACAGTATCTTAAAATATTTACTCATCAAGTACTAATTAAAGTTATAAGTTAACCCAGCTCTAATACTACGCCCTAACTGCGGATTTACAGGCAAATCAGCATCTGTACCTGTTGCATTAAGTCCTCCATATGCTTCATCGAAAATATTAGTAATCTTTCCGAATACTCGTAATTTATCGCTCACACTAAAGTTAATTAATGCATCTAATGTATAATATCCGTCAACTTCATCGTAAGGATCAGAATATAGCTCCTCGAAAGGAATAAGAACACGTAACCATTTGCTCATCCATACATTATCGAATTGAACAAAAAACCTGTCGGTAGGTTGAAAAGAAACTCTAAACTGCCCCATATGATTTGGCATTAATTCGAAGCTTCCAAGAATGCTTCCAATTTCAGGAAGAATCTCCGATTTTTGAGTAAATGTTAAACTTAACTCTGCATTTAGTTTTATTGATTTTACAATATCTTTAAATTTTAAATTAGCTTGCAAACCATATAAGGTCGATTGTGCTTCGCTACTATTATTTTTAGTTCTTACCCGGGAACTATCTGTTTCGATAATTGCTAATGGTAAATCTAAAGTACTCAATGGAATGTAAGTATCAACAATAAGATTTTCAATTTCGTTATAAAAAAAAGATAGATCGACATATATATTTCTAAAGAATCTTCTTTTAATAGCTAGCTCGTATGCTTTAAACCTTTCCGGTTCCAAATCTTTATTGGGAATAGACTGATAATATATACTATCGTTATTAACTCCTCCACGATATGCAAAAGACTGATAAGACATTGATGAAGTTGGAGCCATATAAGCACTTCCGTATGACACTGAAATAGTTGTTCGTTTTCCGGTTTTATAGAGAATTGCCAATCGTGGGTTTAAATTATTACCATACTGAGAGTTCATATCATATCTTAATCCACCCATAAAGGTTAATTTCTTTCTCACGTAGAAAAACTGAAGAAAAGAAGATAGGTTCTGAAATGCAACAGGATTTAATCCAAAATCCCCGAAAAAAGGATCAGACTCCAATCCTGAGATCATAAAAGCTTCATATTGACGTGTATTAAACGGACTACTTTGATAATTAGTAACAGGCAAATTACCCGAATATTGATATGAAATCCCTGAAACAATTTCAAGGTTACGAATTGGCAAATATGTCAATAATTGTTCTGCAAACACATCATCCGATGCTGAATAAATATAGGCCTTATCGGTATTTGGTAATGATGTTAAACCGTAACTTGAATTATTATCCATTCGATACGACAAGAAGGATAAATGTGAGCTAGATGCAAATTTTTCCCATTTTTTATCATAACTAATTGCACTGCGTTGAATTTTTTCGCCCCAATAATTTTGAGGATCATTGTATTTATACAAATAACTTGAACGGCCTATGGAACTATGAGCCTTACGAAACATGTTATTATATGAGATATTAAATCCCCGATACTTTATTTCAAATCCAATTTGATGACTTTCAGAAAGGATATCTTCCATTGCTGGAAATGTTAATTCACCTTCATATTGTGGTTCGTAATATTGATTTATAAAATCGTCAGAAGTCATACCATTTTGTGTAAGTATATCATCAGTTATTGTTGACGGTATGTAATCATTCCCATTTAATGTTATTGTTCGTACTTTCTTATCTAAATAATATAATGGGTTATAAGTATTATCTCCGGTATTTTTAATATTCATACTGTTAAACTCAGACTTACTCCCATAAAAGCTGTATTGCATAATGTTTTTATTTTTCCCAGCTTTCCCTCCAACCATAAAATTAGTATAGTTATAGTCGCTTCCCAAATGAATATCTCCTCTTACGAATGTTCCTTTATCAGAATCTTTAGTAATTATATTTATAACACCAGTTACTGCATCTGCACCATAAATTGCTGCTGCAGGGCCATAAATTATCTCAATACGCTCAGCCTGACGAATTGGAAGTTGAGCTCCCAACGGCATACCATTTACCACTGATGGCTTTATTGGTAAATTATTGATTAATACCTTTGTGTAATAATTCCCGATTAATCCTCGAAACTGGAATATTTCACCTGCTTCGCCAGATCCGGGTTGTGATACACGAATACCAGGTAAATATTTTAAAATATCAGCAAGTGTAGTATAATGGTTTCGCTGAATTTCCTCGTGTGTTATAACGTATATAGTTATTGGTAAGTCTTCAATATTTTTGGCGCTTCTACTAGCAGATATTACTTTTATTCCGCTTGTATCTTTCCATTCTTTAAGGTTCTCTAAACCTAAAAGATCGCGTTCAATATATGAGTATGTAGAATCGTTCTGCCCTTGAAGATTAAAGGCAAACAACACAAATAAAAGTATTATGCAATTACTTTTATTCATCGTTTTAAATATTTGATGTATAATCCTAAGATAATTTATTTTAGAATTTCTCTTTCAGATCAATTTTTTATCTCGCCACCTCCAAACATTACAAAACCTTTAACTACAATTTCTTTGCCAACATCCATTGTAGTACCCGACTTTATATGTCTTTTGTCTGAGAAACCACCTAATATTGCAACAACATCAACTTTAACATTCCAGTTTTCAGGAACAATTATAGCAGATCCTCCAAACATGCAAAACACATCAATTATATTTTGTCCCGGTGCTAAAGTAGCTTTTGTTAAATCAATTTTTGATCCACCAAATAATGCAGTTATTTTACCACCTTTAAAATTTTCCGATGTAATAACTCGATCACCACCACCTAAAATGGCAATATCATCAATATAATCAGAACTACCAGATTGTTCTGAGCTTCTTCTTACATTAGTTGATCTTAAAATAATAAGCAAACCAAAAATAATTAAAACCGAAGGCCAGAATAATCTTCTTATCGAATAAGGGATATGAATAACATCGGGTATTAAAAACATAAGTCCGATTATTAATAATATCCACCCTGTTGTTTTATTCTCGCGAGTAGAAATAAATATAACACCCAGCACAATTAAAATCATTTCCCATGAAAAAACGTAATGCATTATTTGTCGAGGGAAAAAATCTAAAGTTCTTCCAATAAATGCTACACCAATTAATATAAGGACAATTCCTATAATTCCTCTTCCTATGTTTCTATTCGATTCCATATTATTATTTTTTAAGTTTAAAGTTTATACGCACTAAATTAAACAATTTTTATTAAAGGTAAATAGCAAATAAAAATATATCCTATATTTCAAGCCTTAAACCATCGTAGGCAAGCGATACTCCCTGAGGTAATTCTTCGTTTATATCGTGATGCAAACCCATTTGATGACTTATATGTGTAATATACGCACGCTTGGGGCTTAGTTCATTAATTAGCTCCAAAGCTTCTGATAGTGAATAATGAGAGACATGTTTTCTTTTGCGCAGAGCATTTATCACCAGGTATTTTGTACCGTGTAGTTTCTCTTTTTCTTCTTCACTAATATAATTAGCATCAGTTATGTATGCAAAATCTCCAATTCTAAAACCAAAAACAGGAAGTTTATAATGAAAAACCTGGATAGGAATAAGCTTTACTCCTTTTATTTCGAATGGTTCATTGGCTAGTTCATGCAAATTAATTTGAGGAACACCCGGATATTTATTTTCTTCGAAAGAATAAAAGAATTCCTCTTTTATAACTTTCTGAACTCTTTTTTCTGCATATATATCGACAGGTTTCTGATTCATGAAGTTAAAAGCGCGAACATCATCTAATCCGGCAATATGATCGCGATGTTCGTGTGTAATTAGGATAGCGTCAATATCATTTACTTTTTCACGTAGCATTTGTTGTCTGAAATCAGGGCCGGCATCAATAATAATATTTACACCATTTACTTCAATTAATGCAGCTGCACGTAAACGTTTATCATTTGGATCTGTCGATTGACAAACCGCACAATTACAAGCTATAACCGGTACTCCCTGAGAAGTTCCTGTGCCAAGAATTTTTACCTTCAAAACTTTATTTCTTTTTAAATTCTAACCGAATAGAAAGATACAACAAATATAACAAAACTATTACAGCTAATATTGCTGAAGGAATAGCCGCTTCTTTCCCAAATAATGTCAGTGCTGTTACAACCGAAAACCCAGAGCTTTTGATAGTCAATGATAATAATTGAATGTAATTTAAAATGACGAGTTAAAAGATATCGGGTTAAAGCCCATTATTAATAAGACATCCATAACCCCAGCTTCCTTCCTGCCTGCCGGCCAATGTCAGTAAGTTAAGAATAGTAGTCCTGAAAGGACTATGTGTACTAGCGTAGGGCAACGCCCTACGGTTAATGATAAAAGGGGAAAAGTCCTGAAAGGACGTAATGTATATCCTTTCGTCCTTTCAGGACTAAACCATAACATTTATAACCACACAGGACGTTGCCCTGTGCTTATATATTAAAGGCTTTCAGCCTTAATTTATTGACATTGGCCGCCAGACAAGTAATTAGCACCTTATAATTAGACAAGATCAGAATAACTATATTTGAATTTAATTATGAATTTTATAAATTTGATATTTATCATTAAACCGTATAAAATGAAAAAGATAATAACTCTCCTGTTTGTGTTCAGTTTATCATCTAATATATTTGCTCAATTAATTGTGAAGGATACTTTGCTATTAGCATACCAAAATGAGATTTTCTGGGGTTCATCTTCTGAACTTGAAATGGATATTTATAGAGATTTTGGAAAATATGGTTCTATTAATTTGAGTGATAATGATCCAACAACATGCTGGGCTGAAGGTTCTAAAAGCGACGGTACCGGTGAGTTTATCAGGATGACAATACCTAAAAATATTTTAACACTTCAAATTAAAAATGGATACCAGAAAAATGAAACAATTTACTTTACTAACAACAGGCCAAAAAATATAGAATTCGAGTTATATGCGTGTTATGAGCCATCAGGTTATGTTACCGAATCGCACAATGGATTTTTTATAAGCGAATCAATAGCTTCAAGTTCTGCAGTTTTAGAAGATAATTTAGGTTATCAGGATATTAAATTAGATTTCGATTGGCCGGAAATAAATTCGCAATTATCAGATAATGAAATTTTTGATAAAGATAGGTTTATCCTTAAAGTTAAAATAATAGATGTTTATAAGGGAAACAAATGGAATGATGCCTGCATATCTGATATTAATGTAGTTCCAAATCCTTATTATGACATCACTTTAGATGATCATGGCTTAATTAAAGTATCGGAAAGTAAAACTGACACTTTATTTTATAACACAGAAAATATCTACCAGGTTGTAGAGTCAAGTCCTGATTTAAAATGGATTATATTTATTTTAATGCCTACGGATATTGAAAATTCAAGAGTTGAAACTGAATATAAGTTATACAATACCGAAAAAGAAAACTTTATTACTCCTGATGATCTTGTTATGATGTATGGATTTGTAAAAAAATCCGGAAAACTTTATTTAGAAGGATCAAATAATGATTTTGAAGATAAAACCATATTATTGGAAGATTTATGATATTAATCATTGTAGTTTGTTTAGGTGCTTAGCGCCTGTCTGCCACAGGCAGGGATTTATTGACAAGCTGATAATAAGATTGCAATTTCTGAAGTATTCTATAAAATTAGCCGCTTAGCACCTTTTTGAACTAAACTTATTAATACTTAAATACCAATTTTAAAATATACGCGACAATTGAATAATTGAAATTTGTTTGTTAAATTTTGGAATTTTAAGTTAAGACTTTCTACTTTTATGCCTTGAAAAACTATAATTGATGAGTGCAAAAATTTATTTAATCCCGACAACTCTTGGCGATAGCCCTGTTGAGAATGTTATTCCGAAATATATTGTTGATATTATTAATCAAACAGAACACTATATTGTTGAAAACATTAAAACTGCCCGCAGATATTTAATTAAAGCAGGAATAAAAACAAAGATAGATGATCTTACATTTTATGAATTAAATAAGCACTCTTCGCCCGAAGAATATGCTTCCTATTTAAATCCGATAAAAGAAAATCAAAACATTGGAATTATTTCTGAAGCAGGTACACCCGGAGTTGCTGACCCGGGAGCTGATATTGTAGCAATTGCACATCGAAAAAACATTCCTGTTGTTCCGCTTGTTGGGCCATCATCTATACTATTATCTGTAATGGCTTCCGGGCTCAACGGACAAAATTTTGCATTTGTTGGTTATTTACCTATTAAAAAACCGGAAAGAATAAAACGGATAAAAGAACTTGAACGAAGATCTCAGGTTGAAAATCAAACACAATTATTTATTGAAACACCTTATCGTAATCAGCATTTACTTGAAGATATTATAACAAATTGCAGTCCTGAAACAAAGCTATGTATTGCCACTGATATAACACTCGAAACTGAGTTTATTAAAACAAAATCTGTTAAAGAATGGGAAAAAGGTATTCCAAATTTACACAAAAGGCCAACTATATTTTTGATTCACAAGTATTAAAATCTAAAAATCCTCATTCTTGTACGTTCTTTAGTAACATCAAAATCGTAAGTAAGCATTATTTCATGTGTCCCACTATTAATTCCCGACAAGCCATTCAATGAGTATTCATAGCCATATCCTACCTGAAGCTCCTTATATACTTTCCCAAAAACAAATAAACCGGCAGCATCGCCAATACGATACATAACACCTGCTCCAACCAAGTCGTTATATAAACCCTGAACTGTAATATCGTTTGAGACAGGCGATCCGGCAACAATCTTAGTTAAAAGACTTGGTTTAAGAAGCCATTCAGAGTTAATTTGCCAATTATATCCACCCGCAATAAAATAATGACGTTTTAATTGATTTTCATCAGTAGCATATTCATCATCCACCGTAGTTTGAATAAGCTTAGGTGCCGAAAATCCTACATAATACTGATCTCCATATAAATAAAATCCGAAGCCTAAATTAGGGCTAATCTTCTTTTCATTACTTTGAAATTGAGGGTCTTCAGGGTCAATTACACTTAAGTCAGTTAAACCAACCGTATAACTACTAATCCCTCCTTTTAAACCCATTGATAGAGTTAAATCATCTGTAACTCTTAAGCGATAGGCATAGTTAATAGTGAAAAAAGTATTATTAACCGGTCCTATTTCATCAGTTACCAAAGTAATACCTAATCCTATTTTACGGCCTTCGATAGGTGTATGCGCAGTTAAACTAAAGGTTTTTGGTGATCCCTCCAATCCAACCCATTGTAAACGAGTTAAAGTATTTAAATTTAAGGTTTCTGTTGTTCCGGCATAAGCCGGATTAATTGTTAAAGAATTAAACATGTACTGGGTAAACATTGGCTCCTGTTGCGCCATCATATTACCTATCCCTACAAATAATATGATTAATCCCAGATAAAATCTTTTTCTCATATATTTTATATGTATCATTATTCTTTTCCTTGTCTTATCGTTTTATAAACACATAACCGTTTTTCTTTTCGCCGTTATCACTGATCTCTAAAACATAATAATATGTTCCGGTCGGAAGTTTAGAACCAACAGCACCTCCCTTACTTGCCCTTCCATCCCAATCGTTTTTATAATTATCTTTAGAGTAAACTAAACTTCCCCAGCGATTATAAATTCGTATCGATGCTTTATCATAATGCTCCAGATTCACGATGTGGAAATAATCATTAAAACCATCATCACCCGGGGAGAATGCTTCCGGAATAATTAATTCTTTACTATCATCATCAATATTAACAAGTGAAATATCATCAAGTTCTAAACCGTCATATTTTAAATCTGTACTTACAGCCGGCGATAAAACAATCTGGTAATTAATATTTCCATCCACCTCGTCATCATCTTCTCCATTAACAATAACGAGCACTGTGTCAGCCCAGTTTTCAGAAGTAAACAATACATCTATAATTTCTAAATATCCTTCTGAAATATCATCAGAAGCTAATTCAATCAAAACATCAGCAAGAGGTTCTGAATTAAGTACCAACTTAAATGATGTTGATGTACCATCTTCACTTGTCTCATTTGTTCCAGTAATAACAATTATACCTGCATCATCATCATCGATATTAATCACATCAACATTTGAAATACTTAATCCATTATAAATTGGATCAGCACTAAGTGCATTGTCGGTAAGAATACGATAACTTATATCGCCATCGTCAACATCATCATCTTGTCCTGTAATTGTAATAGTTTGTGGTGTATCCCAATTTGATGTTGTAAAGGTTAATCTCGTATCTGAAATAATACCTTCAGAAGAATTATCTGAATTTAAATCAATATTAACATCAGCAGCAGGTTGAGTTCCAAGAACTACTGTAAAGTTGGCTATTGTTCCATCTTCTGCTGTATTGCCACTAATTGCTGAAACTGTAATACCTGGCAAAGTACCTGACATCACAATAACTTCTACATCGGCAATATCATAATCTCCATCAATATCAGTAAGTTTATAAGTAAAATTATCTGTTCCTTCAAACCATGATTCGGGGCTATATGTAACAGTATTATCAGTATTAATAATAACAGAACCATTTGAAGCATCGGAATAAATAGTTAACAAAATACCACCATCCTCTAATCCTGAATCATTTCCAAGTACTTCAATTGTTACATCAGTATTAATATTTGTAAATACTTTATCATCATTAGCTACAGGTACATAATTAGTTACTCCATCTTCTTTTACAGTGATTGTTACAGTTGCTACACTATAATCGCCATCACCATCTGTTACACGGTATTCAAAACTTGTAATGCCTGAATATCCGGTTGCAGGAGTAAATGTTATTGTGTTATCTGTATTTACCTCTGCCAAACCATTTGATGATGCTGATTCAATTGACACAATTATACCGTCATCTTCTAATCCTGTATCATTGGTAAGTACATCTACTATAACAGCAGTTTCGTATTCCGTACCCCGTGCATCAGCATTAGCTACTGGAATATAATCAGACTCCTCTCTTACTGTTACTATTACAGTGGCAGTATCATAATCTCCATCTATATCTTCAATCCAATATACAAAGCTGTCATCGCCTATGAACATATTGAACGGAGTATATGTAATGGTACGGTTAGTATTTATTACTACTGTTCCGTTAATCGGTTGTGTAAAAATGAGTAATTGTCCAAATCCATCGTCTAATCCCGTATCATTAGCCAATACATTAATATCTACCGGTATGTTCTCAAGTGTTTCGGCTGTATCATCATTTGCAAGAGGTACATAATTAGTTACTCCTTCTTCTTTTACGGTAATTGTTACCGTGGCTACACTAAAATCGCCATCACCATCTGTTACACGATATTCAAAACTTGTGATACCGGAATATCCTGCAGTCGGGGTAAACGTAATTGTGTTACCTGCATTTACTGTTGCACTGCCATTTGATGATGCTGATTCAATGGATACAACTATACCTCCATCTTCCAAGCCTGTATCATTGGTAAGTACATTTACTATAACAGCAGTTTCATATTCTGTACCCCGTGCATCAGCATTAGCTACAGGTTCGTAATCAGGCTTCTCACTTACTGTTATTACTACTGTGGCTGTATCATAATCTCCATCTATATCTTCAATCCAATATACAAAGCTGTCATCGCCTATGAACATATTGAACGGAGTATATGTAATGGTACGGTTAGTATTTATTACTACTGTTCCGTTAATCGGTTGTGTAAAAATGAGTAATTGTCCAAATCCATCGTCTAATCCCGTATCATTAGCCAATACATTAATATCTACCGGTATGTTCTCAAGTGTTTCGGCTGTATCATCATTTGCAAGAGGTACATAATTAGTTACTCCTTCTTCTTTTACGGTAATTGTTACCGTGGCTACACTAAAATCGCCATCACCATCTGTTACACGGTATTCAAAACTTGTAATGCCTGAATATCCGGTTGCAGGAGTAAATGTTATTGTATTATCTGTATTTACTGTTGCAGTGCCATTTGATGATGTTGATTCAATTGACACAATTATACCGCCATCTTCTAATCCTGTATCATTGGTAAGTACATCTACTATAACAGCAGTTTCATATTCTGTGCCTCGTGAATCAGCATTAGCTACAGGTTCGTAATCAGGCTTCTCACTTACTGTTATTACTACTGTGGCTGTATCATAATCTCCATCTAAATCTTCAATCCAATATACAAAGCTGTCATCGCCTATAAACATATTGAACGGAGTGTATGTAATGATACGGTTAGTATTTATTACTACTGTTCCGTTAATCGGTTGTGTAAATATGATTAATTGTCCGAATCCATCATCTAATCCCGTATCATTTGCCAATACATTAATATCTACTGCCGTGTTTTCAAGTGTTTCAGCTGTATCATCATTTGCAAGAGGTAAATAATTAGTGACGCCGTCTTCTTTTACAATAATTATTACCGTGGCTGTAGCACAAT
Organism: Bacteroidales bacterium; assembly: GCA_021108325.1. Taxonomy (GTDB): domain Bacteria; phylum Bacteroidota; class Bacteroidia; order Bacteroidales; family UBA12077; genus UBA12077. The sequence continues at coordinate 12,979 of JAIORB010000007.1, forward strand.
CGCCATCATTATCGCATACCTGATAACCAAGTGTTTCAATACCTGCAAAACCATTATTTGGTGTATAAGTAACTGTAAAATCAATGTTTACTATCACATTACCATTTACCGGAACCGATGAAATAGTAATGTTTTGCACTCCATCTTCCAAACCTGTATCATTTGTTAAAATATCTACAGTAACAGCTGTCTCGTATTCTGTTCCTCGTGTATCATCGTTAGCTACAGGTAAATAATCAGGTTTCTCACTTACAGTTATTATCACTGTGGCTGTGTCATAATCTCCATCTACATCTTCAATAATATATTTGAACGAATCATTACCCGTAAAATTAGTTGCAGGAGTATATGTAATGGTACGGTTTGTATTGATAGTTACTGTTCCATTAGCTGGTGAATTATATATAGCAAGACTACCAAAACCATCATCTAAACCTGTATCATTAGCCAGTACATTAATATCTACTGCCTCGTTCTCTATTGTTTCAGCAGCATCATTAACAGCATCGGGTACAGAATTAACTTCACGAACATTAATACTTACGATTGCCGTATCCGAATCTCCGTCAATATCAGTAATCTCGTATATGAAAGTAGCTAAACCCAGATAATCGGCTGCAGGAGTGAATGTGATATTATCACCATTAAGAACAACTGTACCCTGAGAAGGTATAGGTACTTCATTAATTGACACGACAATTCCTCCATCTTCAAGCCCGTAATCATTAAATAAAACATCAATAATTACATCTGTATTTTTACTTGTACCCCGGAAATCTCCAACAGCAACCGGCTGATCGTCCATCCATGCAACACTTACTGTTACTGTAGCTTCATCACAAGCATCTTCAACATCACATACCCTGTATGTAAAAGCATCATCGCCATTAAATAATCCATCAGGATGATAAGTAATAGTATTATCGCTTTCAATAGTTAATGTACCATGATTTGCTTGTGAAGTAATTGAAAGTATTAAGCCTCCATTATCTAATCCTAAATCATTATTTAATACATCTATATTTATATCTGAATCTTCATCAGTTGTAGCAGCATCATCTGCAGCACGAGGGCCTGTATCATCAATATTAGTTACTGAAACATTAGGAACGGTTAATCCATCGTAACCACCATCAGTACTTGCAGCATCTGATAATTCAATATTATAAGGTATATCACCATCATCAATTAAATCATCGACTCCGGTTATGGTAACAGTTTGCGGTGTATTCCAAGTTATATTTGTAAAAGTTAAACTACCCGGAGTAACAGTTCCTTCTGATGTATCGTCTGAATTAATCGTATTAATAACAACATCATCAGCAGGCTGGCTATTTAACCTAACTGTAAAAGTAGCAGTACCTTCTGCTTCTGTTGTTTCCAATCCACTAATTGGAAATACGGTTACTCCCGGACTGTCATCATCAGCATTAACAACTTCAATACTTGATAAGTCAATTCCACCATAATTACCATCAGTACTTACTGTTGTAGCAAAATTAATATAGTATGTCTGGTTTCCATCAGCAAGAACATCATCTACTCCGGTTACAGTTACTGTTTGTTGGGTATTCCAGTTACCAGATGTGAATGTAATGCTCACAGGTAATACAGTACCCTCATCGGTATTTGATGAACTTATGCCAATAGTTACATCTGCTGTAGGTTCACTGTCGAGTACAATAGTAAATGTAGCCGTAGTACCATCTTCCGATGTATTTCCTGAAATAGCGGAGACTGTAATACCTGCCTCATCATTATCTATACTTGTTACAGCAACATCAGCAGCATTTCTGTTTTTATAATTATCATCATCACTAACAGCAGGAACCGTAATTATATTAAATACAATATCTCCATCATCAATATCATTATCAACAGGAGTTACAGTAATATCCTGAGCAGTATTCCAATTAGCTGATGTAAAAGTTATATTCGCGGGAAGCACAGTTCCTTTGTTAATATTATCAGAGCTAATATCAATAGATACATCATGTGTAGGTTCGCTATTTAAAACAATTGAGAATGTTTGAGCAGTACCTTCTTCATTTATTGTTAAAATAGTCGGATTAACAGTAATACCTACAAGATCATCATCCTGATTGGTTACTGAAACATTTATTGGATCATAAGCCGAATATAAAGGATCTGTACTTACCGCAGGATGAGTAATAATATTATAAGCTATATCGCCATCATCAATATTATCATCAACACCGGTAATTGTAACTAATTGATCAGAATTCCAATTAGTTGAAGTAAAAGTTACACTTGCTGGAGAAACCGTGCCTTCGGTAATATCACTCGACTCCAGGTCAATAGTAACATCGGCAGTTGGTTCGCTGCTAAGTCTTATTGTAAATGTTGCTTGTGTACCATCTTCTCTTGTATATAATCCGGCAGTTGCTTCAACAACAAATCCTGCATCATCATCGTCGGTATTAGTAACTGACACGTCATCGGCATTCATTCCATTATAATTACCATCTGTACTTGTTGCTACGGCTGTTATTATAGAATATGCAATATCTCCATCATCAACATCATCGTCAACTCCGGTTACTGTTACTGTTTGTGGAGTATCCCAATTAGCAGATGTAAATACAAGGCTAACAGGTGAGACAGTTCCTTCATCAATATTACTTGAACTTATACCAATAGTTACATCATGTGTAGGTTCACTATCAAGAACAATAGTAAACGTAGCTGTAGTACCATCCTCAGCAGTATTGCCACTAATTCCAGAAACAGTAATACCGGCAATATCATCATCGGTATTTGTAACTGATACATCATTAGCATCTATACCATTATAATTGCCATCGCTACTTATTGCAGAAGCTGTTACAATAGTATATGCAATATTACCATCATCAATATTATCGTTTACACCGGTTACCGTAATTGTTTGTGGAGTATCCCAATTTCCACTTGTGAAGTTTACCGGAGAAGAAACTGTTCCTTCTCCTATATCATCAGAACTTAGTACAATACTCACACTTGCTGTTGGTTCGCTATCTAAAACAATAGTAAAGCTTGCTGTTCCGCCGGCTTCTGTTGTAGTTAATCCTGATGTTGGAGATACAGTTATTCCTGCAGTATCATCATCGGTATTGCTTACAGAAACATCAGTTGGGTTAATCACACTATAGTTCGGATCAGTACTTAAAGTCTGAGCCGTGTAAATAGTATAAGCCTGGTCGCCATCATCAACATTGTCGTCAACCCCGGTAACAGTTACTATTTGAGCAGTATTCCAGTTACCAGATGTAAATGTAAGGCCGGCGGGTGATACAGTGCCTTCGGAAGTATTACTTGAACTTAAGCCGATAGTTACATCAGCAGTTGGCTGACTGGTAAGTACAATTGTAAATGTTGCAGTACCACCGGCTTCGCTTGTTGTTAAACCGGATGTTGGATTAACAGTAATACCCGCTGTATCATCATCTTCGTTTATTACAGTAATATCATCAGCATTAATACCGGCATAATCACCACCGCTTGCTGCGGCTGTTATAATATGATATTCTATATTACCATCATCAATATTATCGTTTACACCGGTTACAGTAATTGTTTGTGGAGTATCCCAATTTCCACTTGTGAAGTTTACCGGAGAAGAAACTGTTCCTTCTCCTATATCATCAGAACTTAATGCAATACTCACATTTGCTGTAGGTTCACTATTTAGTACAATTGTAAATGTTGCTGTTCCTCCTGCTTCGGTTGTGTTACCACTAATAGCTGAAACTGTAATTCCAACAGCATCATTATCGGTATTTGTAACAGAAACATCGTCAACTGGTTTATTATTATAATTTGGATCAGTACTACTGCTGTTAGATGTTTGTATGGTATAGCCAATATCTCCATCAGCCACATTATCGTTAACTCCTGTTACAGTAATGGTTTTTGCAGCATAATCGGCGTTTGTAAATGTAATACTTGCCGGGCTTACTGTTCCTTCAGTAAGATCTGAAGAAGCAATATTTATTGTAACATCATGTGTTGGTTGAGTATTTAAAGCTATGGTAAAAGTAGCTTGTCCTCCGGCTTCGGTTGTTGTTAGCCCGCTTATTGGAGTAACTGTAATTCCGGCAATATCATCATCGGCATTGGTAACTGTAACATCTGCAACAGTAATACCATTATATAAACCGTCAGTACTTGTAGCTGTTGTTGTTATTGTATAAATTACATTTCCATCTACAACAGCATCATCAACACCTGTTACAGTAACATTTTGAGCAGTATTCCAGCTAGCGCTTGTAAATGTTACACTTGTTTTATCAATTGTACCTTCGCTTGCATCAATTCCTGTAAAACTAATAGTTACATCGGCAGATGGCTGAGATGTAAGCACAACAGAAAAAATTCCTGTTCCTCCTGCTTCTGTTGTTCCTATGGATGTTGGAGAAACAGTAACTCCTGCTGCATCATTGTCAGTATTTGTTACTGATACATCAACAGCATTCATTCCACTATAATTACCATCAGTACTTGTTGCTGCAGCAGTTATAACAGAGTATGTAATATCTCCATCATCAATGAAATCATCAAGTCCGGTTACTGTAATAGTTTGCGGAGTATTCCAGTTTACTGAAGTAAAAGTCGCACTTATTGGTGAAACAGAACCTTCGGTTGCATCATCAGAACTTATACCAATACTCACATCTGCTGTAGGCTCTGTATCAAGAACAATAGTAAACCCTGCCGTACCACCGGATTCTGTTGTAGTTAATCCGGATGTTGGATTAACAGTTATTCCGGCTACATCATCATCGGTATTGGTTACGGAAACATCATCAGCATTTATACCATTGTATTTAGTATCAGTACTTGTAGCAGATGCTGTTATAATAGTATAAAGTATATCGCCATCATCAAGATTGTCGTTTACACCGCTTATTGTAATAGTTTGCGGGGTATTCCAATTTGATAAAGTAAAAGTAAGGTTTGTTGGCGAGACAGAACCCTCTGTCGGATCACCCGAACTTATACCAATGCTTACATTTGCTGTAGGTTTGGTATTAAGCACTATAGTAAACTGAGCTGTACTTCCTGTTTCTGAAGTTGTTAAGCCTGATGTCGGATTTACTGTAATTCCGGCAATATCATTATCTATATTAGTAAGTTCAACATCCGATACAAGTAAACCATTATAATTTATATCTGTACTCGATGTTAATGAACTTACAATAGTATAATTTTGATCACCGTCATCAATATCATCGTCAACTCCTGTAACGGTAATTGTTTGCTCGCTATTCCAGTTTGTGTCATCGAAAGTTACACTTGCGGGTAAAACAGTGCCTTCATCAGTATTATTTGATGTTAAATCAATAATAACATTTGCAGTTGGCTGACTTGTAAGCCTTATTGTAAAATTATCAGTACCTCCGGCTTCTGTTGTAGTTAATCCGCTTGTTGGGTTAACGGTAACACCTGCTATATCGTCATCTTCATTTATTACAGTAATATCATCAGCATCTAAACCATTATAATTTGGGTCAGAACTTGTTGCTGCGGCAGTGATAATTGTATAAGTTTGATTTCCATCTACTACAAAATCATTAACTCCTGTTACAGTAATAGTTTGTAGAGTATTCCAATTTGCAGATGTAAATGTAACATTTGCCGGAGAAACAGAACCTTCGGTCGCATCATTAGAACTTAAACCAATAGTTACATTATTGGTTGGTTCTGTATCAAGCACAATGGTAAAAGTAGCTGTAGTACCATCCTCAATGGTATTTCCACTTATTGCAGAAACTGTAATACCCGGTGTATTAACATGAATAGTAGCTTGATTTGTTAATTCAACCTCGCAATTACCATTATCTGCTTTTATGATAAAAATATTATCACCTATAGATAAATCGACATGCGACACTGTAATATCAAGATTTGCACCTGCACCTGCACCGCTTGTTATTGAATCTGTACCATTATATACATTATAAGTTATACCATTTTCGGCATTTGAAATAGTAATAGTTCCATCTTTATCCGGATCAACAGTATTTCCTGAGACAGACAGGCCTGTATTAGGAACTAATTTTACTGTTATTTCAAATTCGGGCGAAGTATTTTCACATCCATCTTTACTTACATACAAAGTATAATCACTTGCAGCATCACCTAAAGCTGCACTTGGAATAGTAAATATTTTAGATGTTGATACTTCAGTAATTCCTTTTTTCCATGAATAAACAGCATTTACCTCTGTTGCACTTAAAGAAAGTGTTTCACCAACACACACATCCACATCGCCAGCAAAAGTAGTAAGAGGTGATACAGAAACAGTAAAATTACGTGTTGATGTACAACCATCTTTCTCTACAGTTAATGACCATGACCCAACATCAACACTTCCGGCAGTTTGCTGAATACTTTGTGTACTTGATCTTTCAGTCCCATCATATTTCCATGAATAAGAATCAGCACCTGTTTCCTGAGCTATAAGATATAAATCATCGCCAACACAAACGGTTGTATCTCCTGAGAATTGTAAATCAGGACCAACATAAACAGTAAACTCTTCAATAACCTGGCTATAACCGTCATCTACCATAATATAAATTATAGCATTTCCCGACTTATTTGCCACAGGAGTTATAGTCACTGTACGATTTGCACCAGATCCACCAATAACGATACCACTATTCGGAACAAAATTCGGATTCGCAGAAAAGCCTGTAACTTCCAAGTCATTAACATCAGTTTCAGCATCACCAATTGTAAAAGGAATTGCACTTGTGGCTGAGTTAGTACATAAAGTCTGATCCGGAATATCTGAAATAGTTGGTTCAGTATTTATTATCAAATAAACCTTCTCCTGATTGTTTGACCATCTATCACCATTTTTGGCTTTCCATTCAAAATTGGTTTCTCCATGCCAGCCAGATGTTGGAGTAAATGTTAAAAATTCAATATCATCGATATATATTTTCTGATTAAGAATTACAGCTACTGTTGAAAGTTTTAAACTTCCATTTTCAGGTAATGAAAGAACCTGAATGCTATCCATATTATATTCGCGTGGATCAAAAAATTTATAGGTAAAATCCAAAGAATCAAATTCTATATCTGTATCCTTTGGCCCTTCTATGTATACATCACCTACCCAGGGAGCTAATCCATCAAGGCATTTCGTATCACTTTCCTGCACATGTAATCCAATATTTGAATATCCAAGGTCAAGAGCATTAAACCAGGTATTCATCGTATTTTTATTACCGTTATATTCAATATTTGCCAAAGCAGAATGATAAGACCAAATTCTGGGCACATCATTTTCAACAACTAATTGTTTTTGTTGTGTTTCGTCCATAAGGTCGCCACCATCCTGATCACCCCATCTTGTTATTTGAGAGTCGTCCCAATAAATAGTAGTATTCAACTTATTAAACGGACGAATTGAAGATGTAATAATACCATCCATTTGTTCAACATCGTAAAGGGGAAAATGTGCTGGTCCACGCCCCAGGAACGTAGATGAAGCAGTATAATCTCCTGTAGCAACAACCGCTCCTGCATCAGTCTTAAAATCCCATAGAATATAGTTAAGCCCTTTCTTCATGTTGCGATAAATAACCCTATCGCTTCCATTAGATGAGTATTCGCCATCTTTATCCACATCAATTAAAATAGCAGTAAAACCAGCAATATTGCATTCAATTTTAAAAATTGCAACATCTTCGTAAGGACAATCCGATCGATTTTTTTCCATTACCACCTGGTCATGATCTAAAGGAAGATATAAAGGATTACGGTTATAATTGTAATCAAGAAACAAGGTGTCCTCTGTCCATACCTGAACTCTTGGAGGGGCAAAAGTTGTATTGGGCCAAACAAATCGGTCGGGGTCGTTCATAAACACCCTGTATTCAGAAATATCATCACCGGTAGTTTGATCCCCATCCAGACTCTGAGTTCGTTTTATATAGTTTTCTTCGGTATAAGTAGTTACACCATACGAATTTACAACAAAAGTAAAGGAATATGGATACATCTTAAAATTTATCTTATTAATAAACTCATCGGATGTAAAAACATAAAAATGGGCATTAACCGGATACTCAGTAAAAGAAGTATTTGTAAATGTCCATCCTTTCGACCATAACCTGCCGGCAGATTTATTTGGTTCTCCGGGATTGGTAATTACATTGTTAGAAGCATCGGTAACTGTAACATCAAAATATTCTAATGCAAATCTGGTTCGAAAGGTTGGCCAGGCAGCAATTGCATTAAACTCAATATAATGATTTCCGGTAGTTGCAGCAGTATATGTTAATCCATCATATCCTCCAGAAATTGTTGTTCCATTTAAAACAACACCATTTGGTCCTGTTACAGCTTCGGTATATGAACTAATATAACCATTACCCGAAGTTACCATATCTCTTTCAGCAAAAATAACTGTACCATTAGGATCTTTAATACGAAAATCCACATAACTCGGATTAGTTAATACATTACCACCATAGTTTGATGCAGTATACATTTTCATTCCGAAATGCATGGTTTCACCTGCATTCAAATAAATATGGATTCTCTCTTTTTCATTTGCAGAATAATTGCCAAAATCATTTCCGGAAAATACATTAAATTCTAACCATAATCTATCATTAGAATTTGGCATTAATTGTTTAGTGCCTTCCTGTGCATTTACAGATATTGTAAATAATATAAAGATAAAAAGTATAGCTCTTTTCATTTCAATCCGGTTTTTAAGATTAATTGCGAATTTATAAAATACTATATAAATCTACGTACTAATTAGATAGATGTTATTAATACTACACTTTGGAAATTTAACTGCAATTGTTAATAACTAACATCAAGTATCGCAACCATTTGTTTATATGCTATTTAGCAACACAGTGTATTAAAACATCTAAAAAATTATGAATTTTGTATTTTGATGAATATTAATTTTTATATGATGAAATTTCAGATTAAAACCAGAATATGTAAGTTTCTTACAAAAAAGAACTACTTTCCCAAGTAGTTCACTTATATAACATTTTTATGTAAATCTCATATTTAAAAAATATCGACACCTTCGACAAAATGAAAATTTATTCTTTTTAATTCGTCTTTGTATATTTCTCCTAAGTCTTCCATTTCCATATCATCAAATTCGTAATACCAGTTCACATCTAATTCTTTAATATTACTATTATCATCTAATGAAGTTAACAGATGTAATATTTTTTTTGTTGATGAGGTATTTAAATACTCCAGTTTCAAATCCACTTTGACTTTTTCAGTGTCTAATTTCTTAACCCAATCAATTATCGGGTCATAGAATTTATGTACATCCTCAGGTAAGGATCTTCCGGTTATTTTTAACTCTCCCTTCTTTAAAAAAGAGATTTCGGGTGTTGAATCTGTTTTTTGAATTACAAGGCTATTCATTTCGAATTTTTAGGTTTCAGTTCAAAATTTGACTTAAAAATAAATAAAAAATTGATAAATAAAACTTTTTTTTGACTAAACGCCAATCCATTAGGATTATTTTAATGCTTCAATAGCATTTGGTCCTTCATTAAAAAGTAAATCAATGATACTTAAATTGGGCATGAAGCCATGTTTTTCCTGAAACACCTGAGTATATTCAACTATTCTAAAATTGGGGTCTACATACTCTTTTTTGGGATGAATTTTTTCTCTAAGATCATCAAAATAATTACCTTGCTCATCATAATATTTATCTGTAAATTTTAAATTAACATCAATATCTAAATGTTCTAATATCATATTCTGTATTTCAATATTAAAATCGAGTAAGAATTTATATTTCTTTTCATAAAATGGTTTTAAATTATCTTCGTAAAATTCAAAAAACGGTGATGATCGATATGCTGATTCTATTGATTTCCAATGCAGTTTTTGCCAATTGGTATCATAATCAATTAACAAATCTTTAATTTTTGTTTTAAGGGATATTTTCTTAACCGGGATAGATAATGATAATTCTCCATTTGCACCATAAATTTTACATCTGTTCCTGTAGCTCTGCTTTATAAAATTTTCGTGTTTCTCAATAAATACCTCATCATACTTAAATAACTTAGTAAAATACTGAACTGGAGCCAGATATGCAGTCGCTAAAATAACTTTTTTACTCATGGTTTCTTTGTAAAAAAAATACCGGACAGATAACTATCCGGCACAAAGGTATGTAGTATTTTATTAATGTATTAACGAAAACATTCTGTTCCAACGAATTTTATTTACAAATTGCTGATCCTTATCTAACGACAACCAAATGAACACGGCTTTTCCTACAACATGATCTTCAGGAACAAAACCCCAATATCTTGAATCAGCTGAATTATGACGATTATCACCCATCATAAAATAATAATCCATTTTAAAAGTGTATGAATCAACTTTTTTATCATTAATAAATATTTCGCTACCATCTACTCTTAGTTTATTACCCTCGTAGGTTTCAATTATTCTATAATATAATGGCAAATTATCTACATTTAAATCAATAGTTACACCCTTTTCAGGTATATATAATGGTCCGAAATTATCTTCAGTCCAGGAATAATCTGAATTGAAAGGAAAAATGGAAATATTAGCCATATTAATGTTTGTATTCTCATATTTCGAAACTGCTGAAACAGCTGTAAAGTCTTTTAAATTAGTTACATTTTCAGCAGTTAATGGTAGTTCATACATCGAACTTGAAGCAATATATCTTCTGTCATCAACAGCAATATTTAATCTTTCAAAATATTTTGAATTGATTTGTTTTCCATTGGTTTTTATAAAATAATCGTATTGCATCTTTTCAAAATGTGACTGTTCCTCGCCGTTTATATAAACCTGTCCATGAATAATCTTTAAACTATCACCAGGAATTGCAACACAACGTTTGATGTAATTTTCACGTTTATCAACCGGACGAACAGTGATATTAAACTGATCCCAAATATAATCCCTTGCGATAGCTTTATAACTCTCAAAAGATTTTATAGGATCACCCTGCTGAATATCTCTGCGTTTTAGTCCATCGGCATAATTTCTTGTAATTGAATAATAATCTTGTTCTTGCATTTCTAAAACAACCGTATCGCCTGCAGGGAAATTAAATACTACAATATCATTCCTTTTAATATCTCCAAAACCTGCAATTCGTTTATACGGGTTTTTTATCCACTCTACATACGATTTTTTATATTTTGTTAAAGGTAAAGTATGATGAGCAAAAGGAAATGAAATAGGCGTGTTAGGAAGTTTTGGTCCGTAACTTACTTTGCTTACAAAAAGATAATCGCCAACCAATAAAGTTTTTTCCATTGATGATGTTGGAATTGTATAGGCCTCTATCAAGAACATACGAATTAAAGTCGCTGCAATAACAGCAAAAATCAAAGCATCAACCCATTCCACTATAGCACTTTTCTTTTCAGACTCATCAGGTTTTTTCCAAAATGCCCAATTCACAAATTTAGTTAAGTGCACATCAATAATAATTGTAATACCAAATAAAAACCAATAGTTTTTTATCCATATTACCCAAAGCAGATAAATTATAATTGCTACTCCAAACTTAAAGTACTTGTTTTTTAAAATTTCTTTTAGTGTCATTTTATTTTGCTTGTATATTAAATTTTTAATAAATCGTCCATTGAATAATAACCTTTTTTACTAATTATAAATTCAGCTGCTAAAATTGCTCCTAATGCAAATCCTTTACGGCTTTTAGCATCATGTTCAATCGTAATTTTATCGAATGATGAATCATAAATAATTTTGTGGTTTCCCGGAACATTCCCTTCTCTAAATGATTTAACAGCAATTGTATTGTCTGAATTTTCCTGTTCTTTTTCCCAATTATTTTTTCGTTCAATATTTTCAATTAAACCTTCGGCTAAAGTAATTGCAGTTCCACTCGGAGCATCCAATTTTTGTGTATGATGTGTTTCTTCAACTCGAACATTATAATCAGTGAAATTATTCATCATTTTTGCCAGGTGTTTATTAAGCTTAAAAAATAAATTTACACCTATACTATAATTTGATGCATAAAAGAATGTTTTATTCTCGTTTTTACATCTTTCAAGCACATCATCAAATTTTTCCAGCCATCCTGTAGTTCCACTAACAACAGGGATGTTATTATCAAAACATAAATTTATATTAGGAAAAGCACTTTCAGGCACCGAAAATTCAATTGCAACATCTACATTACTAAAGTCATCTTTAGTTAATGATTTAATATTATTTTCATCGACACGTAGAACCACATTATGATTTCGCTCTTGGGCAAGTTTTTCTATTTCTTTACCCATTTTCCCGTATCCAATAATTGCTATATTCATTTCAAATTAGTTAGTGTGCAAGATATTTAAATCCTTACAAAACTTTCAATAATTATTCTTAAAAAATGTTAATTCGTTTTTATGATTTGTAAATATAAAAAAAGGGAAGCATAATAGCTTCCCTTCTACAGTATATTATAGAAATAATTTATTTCTTAACAGTTTTTATAACTTCAGCAAAAGCTTTAGGATGATTCATTGCTAAATCGGCTAATACTTTTCTGTTAAGTGCTATACCCTTTTTATTTAATTTACCCATGAATTCAGAATAAGACATTCCGTGTTCGCGAACACCTGCATTAATTCTTTGAATCCATAAAGCTCTGAAATTTCTTTTCTTGGTTTTTCTGTCTCTGTATGCGTAGCTTAATCCTTTTTCGAATGCATTTTTAGCAACAGTCCAAACATTTTTTCTTCTTCCAAAGTACCCTTTGGTGTGCTTCAATACTTTTTTTCTTCTTGCTCTTGAAGCAACTGAATTTACTGATCTTGGCATAACTTTCCGTTTTGTGAACGATTAGCGGCCTCTTCTTTTTCGGCTCTTATTTCGGCTAATTCATCCTGGTTAAATACTAATAAATAATTTTAATTAAAAGATTACTTCATTGATAAACACAACTTAATGTTGTTTTCATCAGCCTTATGTACTTGTCCTGTAGCAGTCAGATTTCTCTTTTGCTTTGTAGTCTTTTTAGTCAAAATATGACTTTTAAAGGCATGTTTTCTTTTAATCTTCCCTGAACCGGTAATGCTAAATCTTTTTTTAGCTCCCGATTTTGTCTTCATCTTTGGCATTTTACTTCAAATTTAAAATTTAAATATATTATTTTTTCTTAGCAGTTTTTGGTGCTATAAAAATTATCATTCTTTTACCTTCAAGCTTAGGTAACTGTTCAACTTTTCCATAATCTTCCAGATCCTGTGCTAATCTTAACAGAAGTATTTCACCCTGTTCTTTAAACAAAATTGAACGACCTTTAAAAAACACAAACGCTTTTACTTTTGCGCCATCTTCAAGAAATTTAATGGCATGCTTTAATTTAAACTGGTAATCATGCTCATCGGTTTGTGGACCGAATCTAATTTCTTTTAGAACTACTTTTTGTGTTTTAGCTTTAAGCTCTTTCTGTCTTTTCTTTTGCTGATAAAGAAACTTCTGATAATCAATTATCTTACAAACCGGAGGGTCGGCGTTCGGTGAAATTTCAACCAAATCAAGCTCTAATTCATCTGCAAGCTTTAAAGCATCTTGAATAGAGTAAACATCAGGTTTTTCAATATTATCTCCTACAAGCCTGACTGCATGTGCACGTATAAAATTATTTATTTTATGTGCTGGCTCAGCTTTTTTGAATGGTCTCCTTTGTCTTGGTCTTGGTCCTGCTATGACTAGGTCCTCCTAATTTTAGTTAATAATTAATTTATTTTATATGCTTCAGTTTGAGCTTTTACTTCTTTATTAATTAAGTCTGCAAATTCTTCCAGTTTCATACTTCCTTTATCTCCATCACCCTGCACACGCACCGAAACTGTCTCACTCTCAACTTCTTTCTCACCAACAATCAGAAGATAAGGTATGCGTTTTAACTCATTATCACGTATCTTTTTACCTATCTTCTCGTTACGGTCGTCAATTAATGTGCGAATATCGCAATTATTTAGGAAATTCAAAACTTTTTCGGCATAATCATTATGTTTTTCACTGATTGGAAGAACAACTACCTGATCGGGAGTTAACCATAATGGAAATTTCCCGGCAGTATGCTCAATTAAAACAGCAACAAATCTTTCCATTGATCCAAAAGGTGCTCTGTGTATCATCACGGGGCGATGTTTCTTATTATCAGCACCAACATATTCTAATTCGAATCGTTCCGGCAAATTATAGTCAACCTGAATTGTTCCTAATTGCCATTGGCGTCCAAGTGCATCTTTAACCATAAAATCAAGTTTTGGCCCATAAAATGCTGCTTCGCCATATTCAATATTGTACTTCAAATCTTTCTCATTGACAGCTTCAAGAATTGCACTTTCAGATTTTTCCCAATTATCATCACTGCCAATATATTTTGTTTTATCATCAGGATCGCGTAATGAAACCTGGGCAGTGAAATCTTTAAAATCCAAAGCACTGAAAATGGTAAAAACAATATCCATCACTTTCTTGAATTCATCTTTAAGTTGATCGGGACGACAAAAGATATGAGCATCATCTTGTGTAAATCCGCGAACACGTGTTAATCCATGTAATTCGCCACTTTGCTCGTATCTGTAAACCGTTCCAAACTCTGCATAACGAACAGGTAAATCTTTATATGAATGTGGTTTGTGCTTATAAATTTCGCAATGGTGCGGACAATTCATTGGTTTTAATAAGAACTCCTCACCCTCTGCCGGTGTACTAATAGGCTGAAAAGAATCTTTCCCGTATTTTTCATAATGACCCGAAGTTACCCAAAGTTCCTTCAATCCAATATGAGGAGCTATTACCTGCTGATAACCATGTTTTTTCTGAATTTTCTTTAAAAAATTCTCCAGTCTTTCACGTAATTCTGCTCCTTTAGGCAGCCATAGTGGTAAGCCCTGCCCTACTTTCTGAGAAAAAGTAAATAGCTCAAGTTCTTTCCCAATCTTACGATGATCACGTTTTTTAGCCTCCTCAATTAAAACCAAATATTCCTCAAGCATTTTTTGCTTTGGAAAAGTAATACCATAAACACGAGTTAATTGTTTACGTTTTTCATCTCCACGCCAATAAGCACCGGCAACACTCAAAATCTTGATTGCTTTTATTTTCTCGGTACTTGGCAAATGCGGACCACGACACAAATCAGTAAAATTACCTTGTTCATATAAAGTAATAGTACCATCCTCAAGTTCTGTAATAAGTTCAACCTTATATTCGTTACCCTTTTTACTATAAAAATCTAAAGCTTCTTGTTTCGCAACTTCTCTCCTTTTATATTCATTCTTCTGCTGCGCTAATTCTTTCATTTTAGCTTCGATTTTTGGAAAGTCGGCATCAGTTATAACTCGTCCATCACCTAAATCAACATCGTAATAAAAACCATTTTCGATACTTGGCCCGATACCCAACTTAATTCCCGGGTATAATGCTTCCAAAGCTTCAGCCATTAAATGCGCAGATGAATGCCAAAATGCATGTTTACCTTCCTCATCATTCCACTTATGCAATTTGATTTTTGCATCAATATCGATGGGTCTTTGAAGATCCCAAACCTCATCATTAACAGTTATTGATAAAACTTCTTTAGCTAATCCATGGCTTATATTTTTGGCAATTTCATACCCCGAAATTGCTTCATTGTATTCATGTACAGAATTATCCGGTAATGTTATTTTAATCATTTTAAATCTTTTTCAAATTCAAGAGTGCAAAGATATAAATTCTTTGCCGAATTCATCATGCAAATCTTTAATAAATATTACTATTTTTAACCCCTATTTTGATTATTAACAATATTTTAAATTTATCATTAAAAATAATCCTAAGATTATGAAATCTATAGTTAAATATGCTGTTATAATTTTACTGACCTTTATTTCGCACAATGTATTTTCTCAAGAAATAATTAATAAGATTACCCTCGAAGATATTTTTATAGATAAAAAGTTTACAGAACGTACTGTCAGAGGGCTGCGATCAATGAATGACGGCGAACATTTCACTACCCTTGAAGATAGTCGGAAAATTATAAAATTTAGCTATAAAACAGGCGAAATCGCTGACATATTGTTTAATACGATCGAACCTGATTTTATTATTAAAGACTATGAATTTTCATCAGATGAATCAAAAATATTACTTGCTGTAAATGCAGAATTCGTATACAGAAGATCTTATACTGCCGAATATTATATTTATGATATTGCTACTCGAAAATTAGAAAAATTAAGTAATAAAGGAAGACAAAAATATGCATCATTCTCACCAAACGCACTAAAAGTAGCTTTTGTCAGAGACAACAACATATTTATAAAAGATATTCAAGCAAATGAAGAAAAACAAATCACCTTTGATGGAAAATTTAATAATATAATTAATGGTGGAACTGATTGGGTTTATGAAGAAGAGTTTAGTTTTACGAGAGCTTTTTTCTGGTCGCCAGATGGAGATAAAATTGCCTATTATAAATTCGATGAAAGTGATGTCAAGGTATTTAACATGACAAAATACAACAATGATCTTTATCCTGAGAATTATGCATTTAAATACCCAAAAGCAGGTGAAAAAAATTCTATTGTAAGCATTCATGTTTTTGACTGCAAAAGCAACAATACCAATACAATGGATATTGGAAAAATAACAGATCAGTACATCTCAAGAATAAAATGGATTACTGATAATAATAAATTAGCAATTATCAGGGAAAATAGATTGCAAAATCATATAGAAATACTTATTGCAAATACTGATAACGGAAATTCGAAAGTTATTTACGAAGAGAAAAACAAATACTATATTGAACGAATTGAAGACTGGTATATGACCATGACTGATGATGGGAAACATTTTGTTATCAATAGTGAAAAGGACGGATGGAATCACTTTTATTTATACGACATTGAAGGAACTCTTATAAATCAAATTACCAAAGGAGAATGGGATGTAACTGACTTTATTGGGCTGGATAGTAAATCCCAAACCTTATATTATCAGTCTGCTGAAGAATCTCCACTTCATAAAGCAGTTTATTCAATTAACTTTAATGGAAGCAAAAAGAAAAAGCTTTCAGCAAAAAAAGGAACTAACAAAGCTGTATTTAGTAAAGGTTATAAATATTATATTAATTATTATTCGAATGCTAATAGCCCAAAATACGTAACTCTACATGATCAAAAAGGGAAATTAATTCGAGTTTTAGAGGATAATAAAGAATTAAACCAAGCAATTAAGAATTGCAATTTTACCGCTCCTGAATTTTTTACTATAAATACTCCTTCGAGCAAATGGGACTTAAATGCCTACATGATAAAACCAAATAATTTCGATTCAGAAAAAAAATACCCAATGCTAATGTTCCAATACGGAGGACCGGGATCGCAGCGAGTGACAGACTCCTGGCCAAGATTTTTTATATGGCATCAGATGTTAACTCAAAAGGGTTATATCATTGTTTGCGTTGATAACAGAGGTACCGGAGCCCAAGGAGAGGAATTTAAAAAATTAACTTATGGACAGTTAGGGAAATATGAAACTATTGATCAGATTGAAGCAGCAGAATACTTGAGTAGCTTACCATATATTGATGAAAACAGAACCGGAATCTGGGGATGGAGCTATGGTGGTTTTTTGTCAACATCTTGTTTATTACAAGGTGCCAACGTCTTTGAAATGGCAATTGCTGTTGCACCTGTAAGTTCTTATCGATTTTACGATTCAATATATACCGAGCTGTATATGGGATTACCGCAAGATAATGCAGAAGGATATGATAACAATGCATTATTATCGCATGTAGATAAATTAAACGGGGAACTATTACTTATACACGGAACCGGAGATGATAATGTACATTTTCAAAATTCCATTGAATTAGCCAGGAAATTGACCGAAGCAAATAAGCAATTTGAGTCGCAATTCTATATTGATAAAGCACATAGCATTAGAGGAAGTAAAACGCAACTGCATTTATATACACGAATGACTAATTTTATTCTTGAGAATTTGTAATTTAGTATCAAGTATAGAGATATGAGTATCAAGATTTAAAATATTCTTGATACTTTTTTTAGCCAGTTATATTTATGTTACTATATTTTCTTTAATTTTGTAAACTTATAAATGCCCAGATGGTTAAACCTGCCTACCGGCAGGCAGGTTGGTAGACAGGTCAGGTAAAATAAAATTATACAATGCCCAGATGGTGAAATTGGTAGACACGCCAGCTTGAGGGGCTGGTGCTCGCAAGGGTGTGCAAGTTCGAGTCTTGTTCTGGGCACATAAAACGAATGCTAATCAAGGCATTCGTTTTTTTTAACAACAAGATGTTAAAAACTACTTGAGAATCTTTTCCGAATTATTTTGCATAGTCAAAAACTATCACATACATTTGTATCTAGTTTATGGTTCTTAGTGTAACAAGCTAAGAGGGAATCGGGTGAAAATCCTGAACAGTTTCCGCTGCTGTAAGCTCCATATCAACTTTTTGTCCATAAAAAGACCACTATCCGCTAGCTAGCGGACGGGAAGGCCGGCAAAAAGGGAGTAAGTCAGAAGACCTGCCATTTACCAATTACATTTGTAGCTTTCGGATAAAAAGCGACGGTGTTTAAAACCACACCGACAAAAATTCCCTTTGTATCCTGTTAGTTATGAGTAATTAAATCTATAATCTGATTTAGTTATTTGTACTAATAAAGATTATAAATCACACATAAAATATGGCAAAAGTAATATTCATAACAGGTGGCCAACGTTCAGGTAAAAGTAGTTTTGCACAGACAAAAGCTTTGGAATTATCTACTAATCCTGTTTACATAGCTACATCAAGAATATGGGATGATGATTTTAAAAATCGTGTTGACAGACATAAAAAAGACCGTTCTGAAAGCTGGATAAATATTGAAGAAGAAAAGGAAATTAGCAAGCATGATTTGAATAGAAAAGTAGTGGTATTAGATTGTATTACACTCTGGTTAACTAACTTTTTTTCAGATTATAATTTTGATACTGGAAAAAGCCTGGAAGAAACCAAAAAAGAATGGGAGAAGTTTATAAAAAAGGATTTTACAATATTTGTAATATCAAATGAAATTGGAATGGGTGTACATGCAGAAACAGAAGGAGCACGAAAATTCACCGATTTACAAGGCTGGATGAATCAATACATTGCCAAACAAGCGGATGAAGTATATTTAATGATTTCCGGAATACCTTTAAAAATAGCTTCTAGCCTTTAGCTATTAGCTTTTAGCAAAAACTTTAAACTAATAAACCAATGAACAATATTTTAAAAGAACAATTACAACATAAAATTAACACCAGAACTAAACCTTTAGGTTCGCTTGGTAAATTAGAAGAAATTGCTTTACAAATTGGACAAATTCAAAATACAACTTCGCCTGAATTAAAAAATCCAACAATCCTTGTATTTGCTGCCGACCATGGATTAGCTGATGCTGGTGTTAGTCCATTCCCAAAGGAGGTAACAGAACAAATGGTTCTGAATTTTTTAAATGATGGTGCTGCAATTAATGTGTTTAGCAAACAAAACGAAATTAATTTAAAAGTTATTGATGCCGGAGTTGATGCTGATTTTGGAAACGATACAAACCTTATCCATGCTAAAATCGCTAACGGAACAAAAAACATTCTCGAGAGCGCTGCCATGACAATTGAAGAATGTAAAAAAGCTATGAAAACCGGAGGTGAAATTGTTGAAGAACAATTTAAGTCTGGTTGCAATATTATTGGTTTTGGAGAAATGGGAATTGGAAATACTTCTTCGGCATCATTAATAATGAGTAAAATAACAGGTCTGTCAGTGGATGAATGCACAGGAAAAGGAACCGGACACGACGATGAAGGATTAAAACGTAAAAAAGAAATTCTTAAACAAGCTTTCGGAAAATATCAACTGAATGGTGATCCTATTGAGATTTTGTCAACTTATGGTGGTTTTGAAATTGCTATGATGACAGGTTCATTTTTGAAAGCAGCAGAGTTAAATATGACTATTATGGTAGATGGTTTTATTGTGACATCTGCGTTACTTGTAGCACAAAAAATAAATCCTGAAATATTAAATAACTGCATATATACTCATGCTTCAAATGAACAGGGTCATATTAAAATGCTGGAATATTTAAATGCACAACCAATTTTAAATTTGGAAATGCGCTTAGGTGAAGGAACCGGTGCTGCTGTAGTTTATCCTATTATAAAATCGGCTGTTAATTTCTTAAACCAAATGGCTAGTTTTGAAGATGCAGGAGTTTCAAACAAAGACTAATTAGATTTTAGTATTGAGATATGAGACATAAGAAAAAAGATACATGATGCAGGATGTAGCGGCAGTTAGCACTATGCAGTTTGCAGTTAAATTATTAATCGGTCAACCTTATTTAGGCATTGACAACTCAGAACTCGATACTTGATACTTGACACTAAATACAAAAAGAATGAAAAAACAATGGCAACTATTTCTGACAGCATTAATGTTCTATACAAGAATCCCTGTTCCTAAAAACATTGATCATTCAAATGAAATATTAAATAAAAGCACCAAATACTTTCCGTTTATTGGTTGGATTGTTGGAGGTTTCGGAGCATTGGTATTTTATATTTGTCAGTTTGCATTTCCATTGTCAATTTCGGTTGTTTTAAGCATGGTTAGTACAATATTGTTAACCGGAGCTTTTCACGAAGATGGTTTTGCCGATTCATGTGATGCTTTTGGTGGCGGGTGGACCAAAGAAAAGATTCTTGAAATAATGAAAGATTCAAGAATTGGAACTTACGGAACTGTTGGTTTAATTCTTATTCTTTTAATAAAATATTTAAGCTTAATAAACATTAATGTTGAACAAATCCCATTTGTTTTGTTTGCTGCTCATGCTCTGAGCAGATATACTGCAACAGGCATGATCTTTTTTTCGGAATATACACGTGATGATGATAAAAGCAAATCGAAACCTGTTGGAAAAAGCTTATCCTCAACAGATTATTTTATCTCCTTTATTTTTGGTAGTACTCCTCTCCTTCTATTGTCAATTGTTTATTCATATTGGTATTTATTAATCTTAATAACAATAATTCCAATAATATTCTTTTTAAAACGATATTTTGAGAAATGGATAGGAGGTTTTACCGGTGATGCATTAGGTGCAACCCAACAAGTTTCAGAAATTGTTTTTTATCTTAGCTTTATTGTAATAAGCAGTTTCATCTAATGAATCTTTTTTTAATTCGTCATACAAGTGTAGCAATAAGTCCGGGAATATGCTATGGACAATCGGATGTTGATGTGGCTGACACGTTCAAAAATGAAGCTCAAATAATTAAAAATCAAATCTCAAAAATTAACTTTGATAAATTATACTCAAGTCCTTTATTAAGATGTAAAAAATTATCAGAGTACCTTTTTAGTTCAGATATAATTTACGATGATCGCTTAAAGGAGCTTAATTTTGGCGAATGGGAATTACAAGAATGGGATAAAATAAATCATCCACAAATACACAGATGGATGAACGATTTTGTAAATACACCGTGCCCTAATGGTGAATCTTTTATCGAATTACATAATAGAGTAAACTCATTTCTTTTAGATATCCAAAGTAAACATCTGGAAAACATAGTAATTATTACTCATGGCGGAGTAATCAGAAGCTTTATTGCTCATATTCAAAATAAAGATTTAAAAAATGCTTTTAAAAGGGATATTAAATATGGTGAGATTATCAATATAGAATTCTAATTGAACCTTACTGCAATTAAAATCTTATTTGCAAAAATAATTATCTCTTAATACGATATATATTTCACATAAATATTAATATTTCTGTTTCGGCCTTTATCATCGGAGCAGGATATTTGAACTTTTCCTTCGGGTGGTTCAAAAAATATTTTCTCGTTGGTATTTGTTGCCCGATAAAACTTTTTATTAATATACCAATATATTTTCTCAACATCATTAGCAGCATGGCAGCTTAACATAATCTGCATTTCATCTTCTGTATCTAAATAATATTCATTTTCATTAACTGGAGAAGTAATAACAGGTGCATCTCCTGACATCAATCTTTCACATTCACTATTATGTGGTGGAATCTTAAGATATTTTATATTATTTGTTTCATAATATGTAATCATTTCCGCAGATAAATTTGGAAATTGAGCTTCTATATAACCAGTTTTTGGTTTACACGAAGTACAATAGGAAATTGTTGAATCAATTGAGACTGGAACTACTTTAATATGCTCGCACACCTTCATTGATGAGACACCGGGAATAAAGTAATCGATTATATCACTTTCGCAATATTCAGATGGAATTAATCCTGTTTCGGGGCAAACAGCTCTAAAACTCAAACCTGCTGGAGTATGAAACCATTCTGTTTCAGAATTATAATCAATTGCATTAAACACCTTAAATAATAATGGTGATGCTTTTTCTGCTCCACTTAATTCTGGTACACCTTCGCCGGAAAAATTTCCAACCCAAGTTCCTACTGTGTATTTCTTATTGTATCCAATACTCCAGGCATCTCTCCTTCCGTATGAAGTTCCTGTCTTCCATCCTATTTTAGGCATATGTTGGCTATTAGACCAATCCAACGGAAGATCAGGCCTTGTTAATTGTGTTAAAATATCTGTAATCATAAAAGTTGACTCTTTCGATAGCAGTTCTATTTCGGATGTAGATGTAGATTTAGATTCTGTAACATATTGTGGATTTTTGTATAAGCCTTCATTAGCAAACGAAGCATACATTGATGTCAATTCTTCGAGTGTTGTTCCGCATCCACCAAGGATCATAGATAATCCAAGATGATTTTGATCTTTCTTAATCTGTTTAAAATTTATATCTATCAACTTTTCTATCAAAATTTGGGATTCCAGTTGAGCTAAGACTTTAACTGCCGGAACATTTAACGAATTAGAAAGTGCAAATTCGATACTAACATTACCATAAAATTCTCCATCATAGTTTTCCGGTTCGTATCCCGATAAACTCAAAGGAACATCACTTACGCAAAATTTGGGCGTAATCAAACCACGATCCATTGCGATTCCATATAAAAAAGGTTTTAAAGTACTACCTGGAGATCTTACCGCCATTATACCATCTACCTGACCACCGTCTTCTTCATTATAAAAATCAGCAGATCCAATATATGCTTTAACCTGTCGTGTTTCGTTTTCAATAATCAAGCAAATTGCATTCTTAATATTCTGAAAATATAATCCCTGACTATAATTCTTTACAATAGTTTCTATTTTCTTTTGCATTTCAAAGTCCAAACTCGAATAAATTATCTTATGCCCTGGATATTTTTTCTTTAAGCGATACGATAAGTGTGGAGCAATTTTAGGCACTTCTCTCCTATATGCATTAAGTGGTTCTTCTATGGCATCTTCAATATCTTTCTTTTTAAATAATTTACTTTCCTGATATCTCCGAAGCCATATATTTCTTTCACTTTTTATGAATTCATTATTTTTACCCAACTTAAGAGAAACCGGTCGATTTGGTATAATCGACAATGCTGCAATTTCTCCTATACTCAGGTGGCCAGGCAGTTTTCCAAGATATATAACAGAAGCAGATTTGACACCTTCAATATTACTTCCAAATGGCACCAAATTAAGGTATAACTGTAATATTTCATCCTTTGTATAATGCCATTCCAATTGAATAGCTCTGAACATCTCTTTTAATTTATTGCTGTACGTTCTGGGCTTCGGATCGATTAATCGTGCTACTTGCATCGTAATAGTTGATGCTCCGGATGTTCTTTTACCTGTTTTTATATTATTAAAAGCAGCCCTTGCAATCGCCACAGGATTAATACCATAGTGATAATAAAAATATTTATCTTCTTTAAAAATAATTGCTTTTTTAAGCTCTGGAGTAATTTCTTCAAGCTCCGTATACATTCTCCACTTATCATCATAAGATAAAAACCCGTGAATTAATGTACTATCTTGTGAATAGATAATTGTTGAATACTCAATTTTAGTATTTACAGGAGAAATAACATCTAGTAAAAGAAATATTATAAATAAGGAGAAAAAACCAAAAACTGTATATTTTAACTTTAAGGGTATCTCTTTAAAAAATTTAATTATTTTTCTATTCATATTAAACCTTAGTAAAGATTTTGTAAAAAATTCTTTTTATTAACTCTGAATAAAAGTAAACCCTTTTTGAATTTTTTCGAATACATATCACTAATTAAATCTTATTTTGTAAAACTTTTTTCTTAGCTTTATTAACAAATTTAAATTCAACGGGGATTTTTTATCAAATACTCATTATTTAGTAATAAAAATAGTTTCAAACACTCATTTATAAAGTCATTACGATGAAAACAAAACTCTTTACCTTTCTTGTTCTAGTTTTAGCATTAACTTTTTCGTGTTCAAAACAAAATAACATAGTAAAAGTAGTTGAAAAAAACTTTGCTGAAGAAATAACTATCACAAACAGTATAAATTTTACATTCAACAAAGATTTAGTTCCTGATTCACTTGTTAATATGTGGATCGATGATGAGCTTTTAAAAATTAAGCCTCATACAGATGGGAAATATATGTGGACTGCTAAAAACAAATTTGTGTTTGTTCCTGCGCAAGGATTTAAACCTGCTACTGATTTTACCTGCGAAATTAGCCCAAACATTCTCAAGTATAATCCAAATTTAAAACTAGCAAAGAAAAAATCATTTGCATTCCATACACCATATTTGTCTGTTTCTGATGTAAAAACAAATTGGTCAATGCCAACCAACCAAAATGAGTCGCCTCAGGTAAAGGTTGACATACAATTTAATCAAAATGTAACTCCACAAGAAGTTGCCGAACAACTGGACATTTCAATCGAAAGTGAAACGTTTGGTTTTGAATTAGTTTCAAATGAGATCAGCAATAATGTAAGTTTTATAATTTCAGATATCGAAAATGAAGACAAAGACTTAAATGCTAAAATCACTATAAAAAAAGGTCTGGGAGCATTTAATGGAAGTATAAAAACTACGAAAGATTTCGAAGAAGATTTTCTTATTCCATCACCTTTTAAATTACTTATAAATGATGTACAAGCAAATCATGATGGTTCCGATGGTATAATAACAATTCATACTACTCAGGAAGTTAATATTAAAGATATTAAGGATTTTATTACAATTGATCCATCCATAAGATATACAGTTGAAGCTTATCCAAGCTATTTTATTATTAAGAGTGATGAATTTAGCATGAATCACAAATATGATTTATCACTAAAGGAAGGATTACTCGGTAAATTAGGAGGTAAATTAAAACAAGAATATTCTCAACCAATATCATTTGGAGAACTAAAACCAAGCATTCAATTTGTAAACAAAAAAGAATTTTACGTTTCGGGTAATGGAGCTAAAAATATAGAAGCAGCTATTGTTAATGTTCCAAAAGTAAGGGTGAAAATTACTAAAATATACGAGAATAACATCGTTTCATATATTAAAAACTATAACTTCAGAAGTTATAATAATAATGATTATTATGATGATTACTATTATGATTATAATAGAAATGACAATAGTAATTTAGGTGATGTAATTTATGAAAAAGAGATTGAAACAAAAACTCTTCCTAGAAATGGAAATCACCAATTACTAAATCTTGATTTTGAAGATAAACTTTCAGATTATAATGGAATTTATTTAATTGAAATTTCATCGCCTGATAATTATTACTTAAAGGATAAAAAGTTAATTTCAATTTCGGATATAGGAGTTATTGTAAAAGAAGGAGAAAATACTATATCAGTTTTTGCAAATTCAATAAAAACTGCTGAACCTTTATCAGATGTTGAGATAAAATTTATCGGAAGTAACAATCAAATAAATTCAACATTAAAAACAAATGCAGAAGGAATTGCTACTTATGAATTTTCTGAATTAATAGCTCCTGGCTTTAAAACAAATTTAATTACAGTTCAACACAATAACGATTTTAATTTTATTCCATTAAGAAATACAAGAGTTGCTACATCACGTTTTGATGTGGGCGGAAATCATAAAAATCCATCAGGATTAGAAACTTTTATTTATGGAGACAGAGATATTTATCGTCCGGGAGAAACAATAAATATTTCGGCCATTATAAGAGATTATGAATGGAAAACTCCGGGTGAATTGCCGATAATCTTAAAAGTAATTACGCCTAATGGAAAAACTCTGAAAACTGTTAGAAAAATATTAAATAAGAATGGCGCATTTGAATCACAAATTAAACTTCAACCAACTGCAAGTACAGGCTCCTACTCTGTAAATATTTTTACATCAAACAATATACTTATTGGCTCAAAACGTATCAAGGTTGAAGAATTTATGCCAGATAGAATTAAAGTCAAGGTAGGTGTTGACAAAAAGGAATACAAGCCAAGCGAGATTATTAATATGAGTTTTGAAGCTGTTAATTTCTTTGGGCCACCTGCTGCTAATCGAAATTATCAAATAGAATTATCAACAAAACGTAAGTACTTTTATCCGAAAGAAAACCGAGGATACAACTACCATATAGAAGGAGCCGAAAAGTATTTCGAGAGAAAATATTGGGAAGGTGAAACAAATGAAGCGGGTCAGGGACAACAAAATTACAAAATCCCTGCTAGTTATAAAAATATGGGAGTTTTACAATCCGATATTTATACTACGGTTTTCGATGAAACAGGAAGACCGGTTAATAGATTAAATAATGTTAATATCTACACACAAGATGTATTTCTTGGAATTAAATATCAAGGATATTATACAAAAACCGGACAAGCAGTAAAAATAAATTTAATTGCTGTTGATAAAAACGGTAAAGCTTTAAATGAATATAAAGCCAAAGTTAAATTAATAAAATATGAGTATAAAACTGTTCTTTCTAAATCTGGAAGTTATTTTAGATATCGTTCTGAAAAAACTGAAAAAATACTTGATTTAAAAGCTATTACCTTAAAAGGAACAAGTTCAACTTATAGTTTTATTCCTGAACTTTCTGGGAATTATGAATTACGTGTTTCATTGCCGGGTGCAGAAACCTAT
Organism: Bacteroidales bacterium; assembly: GCA_021108325.1. Lineage (GTDB taxonomy): Bacteria > Bacteroidota > Bacteroidia > Bacteroidales > UBA12077 > UBA12077. The sequence continues at coordinate 40,086 of JAIORB010000007.1, forward strand.
GTAAAAAGAAATATCTATGCTTATGGTTGGGGAAGTACAACTTACAGTTCTTTCCAGGTAGATAATGAAGGTCAAATTGATATTCAACTGGATAAAGAAAAATACCTTATTGGTGATAAGGCTAATGTAATATTAAAAACTCCATTTTCCGGAAAAATGCTTGTTACTGTAGAAAGCAATAAGGTTCTAAAACATTTTTATGTAAATACTGATAAGCGGGCAGCTTCTTTTGAGCTAGATATTACCGAAGAACATATTCCTAATGTTTATATAACAGCGACATTATTCAGACCGCATAAAAAATCTGATATGCCTTTAACTGTAGCACATGGCTTTGCTCCGGTTATGGTTGAAAATCCGGATAATGAAATACCTGTTACAATTTCTGCAGTAGAAAAATCTGAGTCAAATAAAAAACAGATTATTAAAATTAAAGCCAAACCAAATAGCGCATTAACAATAGCTGTAGTAGATGAAGGGATATTACAAGTAACAGGCTATAAAACTCCTGATCCATATAATTTCTTTTATCAAAGAAGAGCTCTTGAAGTAAATACTTATGACATTTACCCTTTTATTTTTCCTGAACTAGAAATGATAAAAAGCCATACAGGCGGTGGTGGTCCGGCAGGAGCAAAACGATTAAATCCATTGCAAAACAAACGCGTAAAATTGGTATCGTTCTGGAGTGGAATAATTGAAACAAATTCAAAAGGTAAAGCCGAATATGAAATTGATATACCACAGTTCTCAGGAGATTTACGAATTATGGTGGTAAATTACTCTAATAATAAATTTGGTTCTGCATATGCTAATATGAAGATAGCAGATCCAATTGTTGTAAGCACGGCTTTACCACGGTTCTTTAGTCCTAAAGACAGCGTTGAAGTTCCTGTTATTTTAACTAATACAACTGAAAATGCAGCAAAATGTAAGGTAAATATCGAAATCGAAGGTCCAATTGAAATTATAGGTAAAAAATCAACCACAGTTAATATAGAATCTAATAGTGAAAAAGAAGTGCTATTTAAAGTTTATGCTAAACCTAAAATTGGAGAAGCTAAAATCACAATTAAAGTTGATGCTTTAAATAAAGAATTCATTAACGAAACAGATATAACTGTAAGACCTGCATCACCATTACAAAAACGATTCGATTCTGGAGTAATTGAAGCTGGCAAAACGAAGAAAGTGGAAATGAATATTGATGATTTTATAGAATCAAGCATTGATAATAAACTTATTGTAAGTAATAATCCACTTATTCAGTTTACAAACAGTTTAGATTATTTGGTTCGTTATCCGTACGGATGTGTTGAGCAAACGGTATCTACAGCTTTTCCACAATTATATTTTGATGAACTAATCAATATTACATTTAAGGAAAAAAGAGCCAAGAATGATGCTGCTCAAAATGTGCAACTAGCTCTAGATAAAATCAAATTAATGCAATTGTATAATGGAGGATTAACCTATTGGCCGGGACATGGAACAGAAAGCTGGTGGGGCTCTGTATATGCTGCACATTTTGCCTTAGAAGCTCAGAAAGCAGGATACGATGTTGATCAATCATTTTTAGATCATTTATTTAAATATCTAAAAATGAAACTTAGAAAAAAGGAATTTATAACATATTACTTTAATTCAACAAGCAAGCGTGAAATTGCTCCTAAAGAAGTAGCATATTCATTATATGTTTTGGCATTAGCAGGTGAAAGACCAATCTCTACAATGAACTACTACAAAGCGAGACCAGAACAGTTAAGCCTTGATGGTAGATATATGCTTGCTGCAGCCTATGCACTTACTGGCGATACAAAAAAGTATAAAGAAATACTTCCCAATGCATTTGAAGGTGAAAAATCGAATACTTCATTTGGGGGAAGTTTTTATTCATATATAAGAGATGAGGCTATTGCATTAAATACATTACTAGAAATTGATCCTACTAATAGTCAGGTTGGAGTAATGTCGAAGCATATATCCAATTATCTAAAAAACAGACGTTATTTAAACACTCAAGAGCGTTCGTTTAGTTTTCTTGCTATGGGGAAAATAGCAAAATTAGCCAGTGAAAGTGACATTACAGGAATAGTTAAATCAAATGGGAAAAAGATTGGTGCTTGTAATAATAACACGATCACTCTGCTTACAAATGAATTAAAAGGTACTAATATCGAAATTGAAACTGAAGGAACTGGACAATTGTATTATTTCTGGGAAACTGAAGGAATAAGTGCTAGCGGTAAATATCTTGAAGAAGACAATTATATTAAAGTTCGTAAAACCTTTTACAATAGATACGGTCAAAAAATTCTAGATAATACTTTTAAACAAAATGACCTAGTTTTAGTAGAATTGGCTATTCAAGGATTAACAAGCACGTATGTTGAAAATGTAGTTATTTCTGATATTTTACCTGCTGGCTTTGAAATTGAAAATCCTAGAATTACAACGTTACCTCCTGGTATGTCATGGCCACATAACAGATCAAATCCACAATATCAGGACATACGAGATGACAGAATTAATTTGTTCGTAAATGTTAGTGGGAAATCAAATTACAGTAAGGTAGCATATTACTATTATCTTGTTCGTGCCGTATCACGGGGAACTTTCCAAATGGGACCTGTTGGTGCTGATGCAATGTATAATGGTGAATATCATTCATATAATGGAGGAGGCACGATTAAAGTAGTGAAAAAACAGTAGGAAATTAATAAAAAAGAAGCCATCTCAAAACAATTTGAGATGGCTTCTTTTT
>JAIORB010000051.1 GCA_021108325.1 Bacteroidales bacterium
AAATCTCTGGAAATCTTGTAACTTCCAAACTTATTTAACTCTGTTTAATGTTAAGTTTGTGCTTAATTTTATATCAAACTGAAGTTAATATTAAACTAAAACTATGCAGGTGTTTGTTATTGATTTTAATTATTTATTGGAATTATACTCAAGAATATCACTTGGCTGACAATCTAGTTCACGACAGATCGCTTCTAATGTAGTAAATCGTATTGCCTTGGCTTTACCACTTTTTAAATTTGAAAGATTAGACATTGTAATATTAATCCGTTCAGATAACTCTGTTAATGACATTTTACGTTTAGCTAGCATTACATCTAGGTTTGTTATTATTGGCATACAAAGTAATTAAACGGTTAATTCATGTTCTTCCTTTATCTCTGCGCCTCTAATAAAAGCTTTAGCCATTGCAAAAATTAAAAATCCAAGGAAAATTGTTCTGAAATCAAGATTAAATTTGGCACGAATAACAATATTGGCTAATTCAATGTTATCTGTTATGTGAGACTCTATTAAATAACTAACTAATTCAGGTATAAAAGCTAATACCAATACAGTATAGGCAATTTTCTTAATATACTCTCCATTACTCCTGTTGAAAAAAACTCCGGTTTTCAAACTTGAAAATATTTTGCGAAGTAAGAAAATGATATATATATAAATGAATGTATCAATTGCCACACTTAATATTCTGTAAATAACAATATTTTGTTTAAAATCCGAGATATGTAGTCTGCCAACACCATTGCTCAAAAATGCAGTATGATTAACCCCATCGTTCAAATTAATATCCCCAAGATATATTCTTGAGAATTCAACACTAAATCCGGAAATTTTCTCAATATTTATCCACGATGGATCTATAATAATAACTAAGGATATTACCAATAATGCGAATATAAAAAGCCATTGTACATACCAAACTACCTTTAATATGATGTCAATGGCAAGCATAAAAGGATATTTTTGTTGCATAAGTTTTTATCTTTTTTTTAGGATTCAATAACCAAAGATAGAATATTTTATAAAATATTCTATTGTTAATTTTATTATTTATTAAATTTTCGTTTTAAAATTAAAACAAATGGAATAGCTAAAAAGGCAAGTAAAGAAGCTACTTTATAAGTTTCAACTAGTCCTATAAAGTCACTCAGGATTCCCACAAAAAGTGCTGTAATCGATGTAGAAATAAAAGAAATAAACATAAATACGCCGCTTAAAAATGCTTGATGTTCTGAATCAATATCCATTACTAGTGCAAGGAGTACCGGTGTTGAAGAAATAAGAAAGAATCCCAATAATAACAACACAGGAAACATCATTGCTCCCTCTGTCAAGGTAAATAAAAACATAAGAACCGGAGATACCAGAATAATTATGGTAAGCATTCTTAATCTGCCAATTTTATCGGAGAAAGTTCCAGATAAGTAAGCCCCAATTGCTCCGGCAAATTCAAAAACTGAAAGGGAAACACCACCAAGCCACAAAGATCCACCTTTTTCGCCTAAATATGTAGGAAGGAAGCTGGAAAGAGAAGTTTTCATAAATCCGCGAAAAAACATAATTCCGGCAATTAGAATAAAAAAGGGGAGATGTTCTTTGAATGTTTCTTTAATTCCTTTTAATGATTTTTTCCCTTTAATATCTTCTGAAATATTAATATTTCGTAATCGAAAATATAGAATTAAAGATGCCAATAATCCAAACGGAATTAGTCTAAAAGTTCCTTCTAAACCCCATACATCAACAGCAGCAACAATAATTAAAGGTCCAACGGTTCGTGCAGCTTCACCGCCCAACATGTAGAAACTCATTCCTTTTCCTATTCTGTCGCCCGAAATCTTTTTAATTAAAACAGGTGTTGGAACATGAAACATGGCACTACTTATTCCCATCACGAAAAGCAATATAATAATTATGATATATAATGGAGCAACTCCCAGCAAACTCATACAAATGGTTGTAAGGGCAGGAGCAAGAATAACTAAATATCTGATTTTTAAGTTATCGGCTATTATTCCTATGAATGGATTCAGTAAAGATGGTACTTGCTGGGCAACGAACATTAAACTTACCAGGGTGTTATTAATTCCCAGTTTTGCTTTTAATAAGGGAATAATTGGAGCTAAAAATGCAGAATAAGTATCATGCACAAAGTGTGCGATAGAAACAAATATGATATTTTTTATTTGAAATTTATTCTGTTTTTCCATTAAATAAAAAAGCCAGTCCCGATAATTATCGGGACCGGCAATGTGTTATAATTGAGAAATTAATTTTTTCATTATCATAGTCATCTTGGTTTCGGCTTTTGAAGCAACTTTCTGAACTTCTTCGTGTGTTACTTCAACTATTTTTCCCGGGACACCTAAATCTGTAATAATTGAAATTGCAAAACACGGGATACCCATTTGTCGTGCAACAACAACTTCAGGAACTGTTGACATTCCAACCGTATCGCCACCGATTATTCTAAAATATTGATATTCCTTAGGAGTCTCAAAAGTGGGGCCTGTCGTTGCAACATAACATCCAACTTGTACTTTAATATTTTGTTTTTTAGCTAGTTCTTCAGCTTTTTTAATTAAACCATGATCGTAAGGTTCGCTCATATCAGGGAAACGAACTCCAAACTCATGTGTGTGTTTGCCGATTAAAGGATTTGGTATTAAGTTAATATGATCATTTATTATCATTAAATCTCCAATTTCATAATCAGGATTTACCCCACCACTTGCATTGGATACAAGAAGGGTTTTAATACCTAAATATTTCATAACACGAACCGGGAAAGTTACCATTTCCATTGGATAACCTTCGTAAAAATGGAATCGGCCTTGCATAGCAACGATTTTCTTTCCTCCTAATTCACCAAAGATTAATCTTCCGTGATGCCCATCAACCGTAGAAACAGGGAATTCGGGAATGCTATCATAATCGAGAGAATGCTCTATTTTGATATCCTTTACCAATCCACCTAAGCCTGTTCCTAAAATAATGCCTACTTCGGGATAAGAATTTGTTTTATCCTGGATAAAGGAAACTGTGCTTTTTATTCTTTCTAACATATTCAATGATTTGCTGATTAAAATTATCCGTTCGGTTGTTTAAAAATTTTACCTGAATCGGAATATAGAAAAACGAACCTTTCAGATTGTTAGCAATATTACTAAATTTTTGTAAACGCATTGCATCTTTTTCAGTCGTAATAATGATTTTTTTATCAGAAACAATAGAGTTGAATTTTTGTTCAATCTTCTTAATATCAGACTCTTTAAAATTGTAATGATCTGAATATTCTAAAATTTGAATATTTTTGGAAATATTTTCTGCAATATATTCTTTTAAAGGCTTTGGATTTGCTATTCCAGTCACTAATAAAATGTCAAAACCTTTAAAATTTCCATTATTATTTTGATTATCAGAACTGTTAAAAACAGACTTTAAAATACCATAATCAAAAGTTGTAAAAAACAGATGCTGAAAAGGATATGGTTTTAGCTCATTAAAGATAATTCTTCGATCAATTGGTTTTAAATTCTTAGGGGATTTTGTTATGATAATAATATTTGCTCTTTTTTTCTCGAATGCTTGTTCACGTAAATCGCCAAAAGGGAGAATAAAATCTTTATCAATTGGCCGTGAATAATCGATTAATAAAATAGATAAATTTGTACTTACTTTTCTGTGTTGATAGGCATCATCCAGTAAAATAATATCTAAATCTTTATTTAGTGTAGCTAATTGATTTATTCCGTTTGTTCGATTAGCATCAACAGCAACATCAATTTCAGGGAATTTTTGTTTTATTTGTCTTGGCTCATCTCCAATCTCTCTATCTGTCGATTCCTGTGTGGAAAGAATAAAGCCTTTTGTTTTTCTTTTATATCCGCGACTTAAAGTTGCTACTTTAAATTCATATTTTAGCAAATCCACTAAATATTCAATATGTGGCGTTTTTCCTGTTCCACCTACAGTAATATTTCCTACCGAAATTAATGGTATATTGAATTGAAGTGATTTGAATATTTTATAATCATAAAAGCGATTTCGGATAAATACAATTAATCCGTAAAGTAAACTTAAGGGGAATAAAATAGGGCTTAATATTTTTCTAATTTTTTGCATTATTATTCAGTAAATTAAAACTCACTAATATTTCCTTTCTTCGGGTAATCTATTGTGTAATGCAATCCTCTGCTTTCATGCAGGTTTTGTGCCATTTTTAATATCAGGTAACCAACGTTAATCAGGTTTCTTAGTTCACAAAGTTTTTGCGAGAGAATTGATTTTTCATAAAGTCTTTCAGTTTCTTTGTATATAATTTCTAATCGACGCAGGGCTCTGTCAAGTCTAAGGTTTGATCTAACAATTCCAACATAGTTACTCATGATTTGTTGGACTTCTTTGTAATTCTGAGTGATCATAACCATTTCTTCAGGATAAGTAGTACCATGAGCATTCCACTCAGGAATTTCTTTTTTTAATTCAACATCTTTAATCTTTGTAATTGCATCTTTAGCAGCTCTGTCTGCATAAACAACGGCTTCTGATAATGAATTTGAGGCTAACCTGTTTGCTCCGTGCAATCCTGTGGAAGAAACTTCACCGGCTGCATAAAGACGATTAATTGTACTACATCCGTTTGTATCAACTTTAATACCTCCACACATATAATGTGCTGCCGGGATAACAGGAATTGGGTCTTCTGTAAAATCAATATTTAATGATAAACACTTTTTGTAAATGTTTGGAAAATGATCTTTTAATTTTTCAGGATCAAGATGAGTACAATCTAAATGAACATGATCCTCACCGGATATTTTCATCTCATAATCAATGGCACGAGCAACAATATCACGAGGAGCAAGGCTTCCGCGTTTATCATATTTATTCATGAATTTTTTCCCATCAGTAGTTTTTAGTATTGCACCAAATCCGCGTAAAGCTTCTGTAATCAAAAATGAAGGTTTTTCTCCGGGATTGTATAGGGAGGTAGGATGAAACTGAATAAACTCCATGTTTTCTATAATTCCTTTAGCACGGTAAACCATGGCAATACCATCGCCGGTAGCTATTTTAGGATTTGTGGTTGTGTCGTATAAATTGCCTGTTCCGCCGGTTGCAATTAATGTTACTTTCGAAAGATAAGTATTTACCTGGTCTGTATTTAAATCTAAAACATAAGTTCCGTAGCATTCAGTAACTTTATGACTGCGTTTTACTAATTTGCCTAAATGGTGTTGTGTAATTAAATCAACTGCAAAATGATTCTCAAATATTTCAATATTCTTATGTTCACGAACCTTTCTAACCAGTGAGTTCTGAATTACTTCGCCGGTATTGTCCTTATGATGTAAAACACGATATTCGGAATGACCGCCTTCTCTTCCTAAATCGTATTTGCCTTTTTCGTTTTGGTCAAAGTTCACCCCCCATTTTATTAATTGTTTAATTTGTGCCGGAGCCTCACTAACAACCATTTCAACAATTCCCCGCTTACATAATCCATCACCGGCAATTAAAGTATCTTCAATATGCTTTTCGAAATTATCAGGTTCATAAGTTACAGCTGCTATTCCGCCTTGAGCATATTTTGTATTCGATTCTTCAAGAGTAGTTTTGCTAATCAGGATTACTTTACCATGTTCTGCAACTTTCAGTGCGAAACTTAATCCTGCAATTCCAGATCCAATAACCAGAAAATCGGTTTCTTTGATCATAACATAAGAAATTTTAAAATGCTTAATTCGTGATAATGAACAAAGGTAGAAATTGTTATTGAAAAAATATAAATATTACAGGATTTATAAGCTTTTAAGGTATAAGTTCATATTGTTATGATTTCAAAACTATTTCGATTATTTTTGTCAGATTAATTTAAAAAATGAAATAAAAATAACTGGGTATGGCTCAAGACGATCTATTTAAAAAACTTATTGCTCATGCAAAGGAGTATGGATATATTTTTCAATCGAGTGAAATTTATGATGGATTAAGTGCGGTTTACGATTATGGTCAGTATGGTGTTGAATTAAAAAACAACATTAAAAAGTACTGGTGGGATGCAATGGTAAAAATGAACGAAAACATTGTGGGTATTGATACTGCGATTTTTATGCATCCTGAAATATGGAATGCATCAGGTCATACAAGTGCTTTTAACGATCCCTTGATTGATAATAAAGACTCTAAAAAAAGATACAGAGCTGATGATTTAATAGAAGAACATATTCGAAAATATCAAAACAAGATTGATAAGGATGTAGCTAAAGGACACAAAAAGTTTGGAGATTCTTTTGACGAAAAACAGTTTCTTGAGACAAATCCTAATGTTCTGCGAAATCAAGCGAAAATTGACGAAATACAAGGCCGGTTAGTTAAAGCTTTAGAAGCAGATGATTTAAACGAAATAAAGCAGATAATTATTGATTGCGAAATTGCCGATCCTGTTTCGGGTTCAAAAAACTGGACTGATGTTCGTCAGTTTAACTTAATGTTCGAAACGCAGTTAGGTTCAACGGCTGATGGAGCGAGTAAAATTTATTTACGACCCGAAACAGCACAAGGTATTTTTGTTAATTATCTGAACGTGCAAAAAACTGGTCGGATGAAGTTGCCATTTGGTATTGCTCAAATTGGTAAAGCATTCCGAAATGAAATTGTTGCACGCCAGTTTATTTTCCGTATGCGTGAATTTGAGCAAATGGAAATGCAATTTTTTGTTAAGCCGGGAACAGAAATGGAATGGTTTGAATATTGGAAAGAAATGCGAATTAAATGGCATAAAGCAATGGGCATACCAGAAGAAAAATACCGTTTTCATAAACACGATAAACTGGCTCATTATGCTAATGCTGCTTACGATATTGAATTTGAATTCCCGTTTGGATTTAAAGAGTTGGAAGGGATTCATTCAAGAACAGACTTTGATTTGAAACAACATCAAGAATTTTCCGGTAAAAAATTACAGTATTTCGATCCTGAATCTGGTGAAAGTTTTGTTCCTTATGTAGTTGAAACCTCAATAGGCTTAGACAGAACATTCTTATCTATCCTTTCAGCATGCTTAAAAGAAGAAGAAGTAAAAAAAGAAAATGGAGAATCGGATACAAGAGTTATATTACAAATTCCACCGGCATTGGCTCCAATAAAACTGGCTGTATTACCATTAGTTAAAAAAGACGGTTTACCCGAAAAAGCTCGTGAAATTATTGATGAGTTAAAATTTGATTTCATTTGTCAATACGATGAAAAAGATTCAATTGGCCGTCGTTATCGACGACAAGATGCTATTGGAACTCCATACTGTATTACTATTGATCATCAAACTTTAGAGGATAATACAGTTACCATTCGTAATCGCGATACTATGGAGCAGGAACGAGTGCAAATTTCAGAGCTTGCTAAAATAGTTGATGATAAAGTGAGTATGAAGAAACTATTGAAGAAGATTTTTTGAGAAAGAAAAAGGGTGTAAAAGAATATTTAACTTTGCGCCTACTTAGAGAACTTTGTGGTTAAATAAGCTAATAATCATTTTAACTTTGAACGAATAGATAAAACCGGAATTTGGAAAAAAAGATAAAAAAAAGAGTTTTAATAATCACATATTACTGGCCTCCAAGTGGTGGGGCCGGTGTCCAACGTTGGTTGAAATTTGCCAAATACCTTCCTGAATTTGATATTGAACCAATAATATTAACTATTGATCCCAATCATGCTTCCTATCTTCAAATTGACAAGAGCTTAGAAAAGGATATCAGTCCGGATTTGAAAGTTTTTAAAACAAAATCTTTTGAACCCTTAAGTTTATTATCGAAAATACTTGGCAAGAAAAATATTGCCTATGGTGGATTTACCAATGTAAATAAAAAGAGTATCCTTCAAATAGTTTTGCGCTTTATTCGAGGCAACTTTTTTATTCCTGATGCACGAGTTGGATGGAACAAATATGCTTACAAAAAAGCGAAAGAAATTATTTCAGAATATAAAATAGATACAGTAATTACAACGAGCCCACCACACTCAACACAGTTAATAGGATTAAAACTTAAAAAGAAATTAAATATTAACTGGATTGCAGATTTTCGTGATCCCTGGACCGATATTTATTATTATAAAGACTTATTACATACCAGACTTGTAAAAAGAATTGATGAAAAGAAAGAAAGAGAAGTTTTAGAAGTAGCTGACAAAATAATTGTTGTTGGAAAATCGTTAAAAGAAAATTTTTACAGTAAAATAAATCAGGAGAAGTTTGTCGTAATTACTAATGGATATGATGAAGAAGATTTTGAAGAACATAAACGTATTCGACCGGAAAAATTTACTATAACATACACAGGAACACTTTCTGACCAATACAATGTTGCAGCATTTATTGAAGCTTGTAAAATGCTAAAATCAAAAGGGGTAGACTTTATTATTCGATTTATTGGCAATGTTGCAGAATCTAAACAGAATGAATTTAAAAATGCGGGTTTGTTGGAGAATGTTGAAATAGTAAATTATGTTCCGCATCAAGAATCTATCAAATATTTATATAATTCATCAGCATTGTTATTAGTAATCCCTGATTTTAACGGGAATAAAGGAATTCTAACAGGTAAACTTTTCGAATATTTGGCTTCTGGAATTTCTGTAGTTGGGATTGGTCCAACTGATGGTGATGCCTCTGAAATTATTGATGAATGCGAAGGGGGAAAAATGTTTGATTATACAGAAATAGAAAAGATATATGAAAATCTTTATAATTTAATAGAAAGCTTTAGAGTCAAGCAAAATGATTCAAAACAATACCTGAAATATTCAAGAAAAAATATAACTAAGTTTTTAGTGAGCAATATTGATTAAAAGGAAGGTAGAAGGATATTTATAATTCAAAATTCTTCTTCTCCAGATCTTGTATAATTTCTCTTCCAATACAAGATTTCCCTTTTATGTTGTTTATATAACCTAATAGGTTTAAATAGAATTTTTTAATTCCGGGATGTAAAATGTCATCAAAATATCCATTGTGCCATAAGAGAGTGAAAATACCATTAAATTTTTTTACTTCAGTAATAATTTCTTTTACAGAATCCATTGCTTGATCTAGATTCAGTTCGCGATATTTAAATAAAGTTGCATCCATTACATTTAAAGGCACTTCCCATGTACTATATGGTTTGTCTTCAGAGAAATTGTATAATTTAAACGGATGGCAGTATGAATTTTTAAAACCTTCATGTTCTGCAAAACCAAGAGTTGTATCATACAATAAATTGGTAGCTTCATGAAGTTTTGGAGTGATGTTCATATCAAATAGCAATCTATGTTGCCTTATACCAACAACTTTTTGTACTGAGTAATCTTCTAGTGCAGAAATATTGGATTTAAGAATTTTCAGGTTAAATGCAGACCTTACACTCCCGTGAATTCCTATTTCACAACCATCTTTGATAAGAGAGTTGAATAATTTTATTAAACGAGGCTCATTAAATGAATAATATGCATCTTGATGTTTGAGCCCTTTGGGTAAAAAATAAAATACTGATTTGAAATTTTTATCTTTTTCTATTTTCCTTAAAAAATTAAAATCCCAATTCGGATTTTTTCGTGTAAATAAAAAGTTATATAAATACTCAAAAACCTTTTTAAACTTTAATTTTAAGGATAGACGACTTTTTGTAAATCCTAAAAATACTTTCATGTAATAAATTAAATCATATATGTTGTATGTGTCTACAATATCAATATCATGAGTAAGAAAGAATTTAAATGATGGTTTTGTTTCAGAAATGTTAAGTTCTATTGAATTAATTTCACAGAATTCTTTTATTCCTTGCCAAATTATATCGAAATAGTAATTGACTATTGGTATTTTTGTTATTCCTAGCTTTTTCTGAACAGAAAGCTCATAAGGGAACCGGTTAAATTTATCTGTATATTCCGGGCTTAATTCTTGATGACCGGAAAGCAAGTAAAAAGCAGACTTTAATAAATCGTGATGGAAAATAAGATTGTTTTGTTCTATTGAATAAAATTTATCTTTTTCTGAAAGAGAAAATAAAATCGGAATATTGTCGATCCATTTTACATTTTGTAAATCAAACTCTTCTGAAGATAAGTCGAAAATAATTTTGTTTATTTGATTATTTGTAGAGTTTGGTAGTGTGTTGAAATAAAAATAAGATTTTATTGATTCATCCAGCTTAAGAGAAAGTGCTAAATGAAAAATTGTATAATCTATTTGGTTTTTATTTAAATGGCCTATCATCAATCATCAGTTTAAAATATTTACATACCTGATAATATTCAATTACGTAAATTTTTCCACCTTTTCCAAGTTTCTTTTACAGTCTCCAGTTCTTTTATACTAAAAAATTTCAATTTTAATAACAGAAATGGGAAAGCAATAACTAATATTATTTTAATTGTAATTATCATATAGTATGAAAAACTGGTAATTAAATAGAATACTGAAATATAGCTAACGAAAATGAATACTAAAATAAATAACCTATTAAGTTCGTAGGGTATATGATAATATTTTTGTGAAGCACGTGAATAAAAATAGACAATAAATAAACTTGAAAGTATTGTAGAAACACTTGCGCCATATAATTCAAATCTTGGTATTAAAAGCAAATTTAATACAACATTAATTATTACAGCAATGAACAATATTAGAGTGGTTTTTTTAGTCTTTTTTGAATAATGAAATCCCAATGTAAAAAAGACTTGAACTCCACGAAGTATTATAGTAGTAGCTAATAAAGGTATTATCAAATAGACCTCAATATAGGCATTGTCATTTGTAATAAGTACTAATAGTTCTTTTGAAAAGAAAGAAAATAGTATTGATATAAATATTAGAATTAGAGTAAAGTAAGTGAATAACTTTGAGAAAAAACGTTTAGCGTCTTTGTCATGAAACATTTTATATGCGATTGGAATAAATCCAATTTGAAATGATTGAATAAAAATTAGTTTAATAACATTTACAATCTTGAAACCTATTGAGTAAATTCCAACCTCATGATAAGTAAGAAAATGTTTAATAAAGTATCGATCACCTAAAGTTAAAATTAGTCCGGAAATATTAGTGAAAATCAGAGGGATGCTAAATTTGAGCATTTCTTTTAATATAGAAAGTTGAATGCGAAAATTAATATTCTTAATTAAAAATGGAAGTGTTACAATGCTTATAAATAAACTTCCAAGTAGATTACCATATATAATTCCTAGAATTCCTAATTTTAATTTTACAATGAATACGATGTTTAATACTAGTATTATTGTAAGCTTAATTGACATTATTATTATATAAAATACAGACTTTTCATTTATCCTTAATAAATCTGATATATATAAATTAATTATTTCGAATGAACCCCAAATGATTAAATACCTAAAATAATTTGAATATTCAGTACCGCTAAAAAAAAGTTCTGAAAATGAATCTGTAAAGGGATGAAAAGCTAAATTATAAAGCAAAATACAAATTAGCACTCCTGTTATTGAGGTAAAAACAATACTTTTTTTATTCTCCGGATTTTTTTCGAATGTATACCATCTCATCATTGCTGTTGATAGTCTTAGACCAACCAATGAGATAAATACCTGGTTTGTTACCTCTAAGATTGCTAACATTCCATATTCAAAGGATGTTAAATAGCTTGTATATAGAGGTAATAATATTAATCCAATTAACTTGTTAGCTACACCTCCAATGCTATAAATTGCGGTGTGTTTTAGAGTATGCTTTAGTTTTGCCAGCAATTTGATTAGATTAAGTACGTATTTTAAATGTTCTTCTTATAATTGACACAAAATCGCCAATAAATAGGTCATAATGATATCTTAAAATGTATAAAAAGAAAATATTAAAAAACAATAATATTCGTTTTGGAATCGATAATCTATTTTTTAAAAATGGTATAGATAAGTAATAAATAAATACTTTCAAGAATGGAAATACCCGAATTTTCTTTTTAGTAAAAAGATTTCTATAATAGCGACTTAATCTTTGTTCTTTTGTTTCAACATTTCGATTCGTTCTTCTATACCATATTGCTTTGGTATTAACTACAAAATCACCAATTAATGATAATTCGTTTAATAGAATAGCTCCTGAAGCAAAAACTGGAGTTTGCATTCTGGTTTTCTTTAAATCAGATAATCTATATAAACCATAAAGCGCATGCTGGTTACAATAAAAAACCAAATTAAATCTTCTTATCTGATCAAATCCCGATGTGTCAACATAACCACAAGGTATATTGAGATTATTATCATGCTCATCAATCCATACTGTTTTTGCATAAGCTAACACTGCCTTACTATTATTTCCAAGAGACGATATCAGTGAAGAAACATAATTTTTTGAAATTAAATCATGTGAACCGGCAATCATAAAATACTCACTTTGCGCATTTCTAATTAAATGATTCCAATTTTCTAAAGCTCCCTGATTTACATTGTTATAAAGAATTTTTATATTATCATGCTTTTTCTTATATTCTTCTATAATTTGAACAGTTTTATCCGTTGAATTATTATCAGAAATTAATATCTCGTAATTTTTATAATCTTGTTGTAAAAGAGAATCAAGAGTTGCTGAAATATTTGATTCTTCATTATATACAGGGATACCTATAGTAACCTTTGGAAAATCCATTAGATCTAAAATTTTATTTAACTTTTTTCAAATAACCATCAGGAGCAACAGTTATTAATAATTTATTATCAATTGATTTATCAATTTCAAAATCCGAATTTGTTTTTAAAAACTCCCAAACAGCAGTTTTAGGATTGTTTCCCTTTCCCCATGGGCGATCATTCCATAACTCATTTGGCATATCTTCAACAACAGTATCATAAACAATTAAATAGCTGTCTTTTGAGACGAACTTTGAATACAATTTTAATTCTTCTAATACATGATCATGTGTATGATTTGAATCCAGAAGCACTAAAATTTTATTTTTTCCTTTTGCTAATTCAGTTGCTTTTTCAATTATCTCATCACAAACAGATGATCCTTCAAGCAAAGTAATTCTTTTAAACATTGGATGCTTTTCAATTTCATCTCTATTATGTTTACGAATGTCAATATCAATTCCAACAACTTGACCATCGTTATTTAAAAGCTCAAGCATTGAAGCATGGAAAATTAATGACCCACCTCTTGCAATTCCTGTTTCAATAATCAGGTCCGGTTTAACTTGCCAGATTATTTCTTGTAGAGCAATAATATCTTGAGGAAACTGAATTATTGGTAATCCTAACCATGTAAAATGATATGAATATTCGTATTCTGAAACTTTGTTAAACCATTGTTGAGTAATTTCTTTTACATCTTTATCTTTCCCAAGCTCTTCTATAACTTTTATATTTTTCTTTTGAAATTCAGCGTTATTCATGTTTATCAGATTTTAGTTATTTTAATTCGAACCTCATATTTTTCCTCATTATCTATGAAGTAACAAGCCGGATGTGATTCGAAGGTTCTTGCCCGTAATAGATTCAACATTTCCTTTCCAGAATATAATTTACTTAAAAAGATTTCTGAAGCAGGATCTAATTCTTTAGCCACATGCAAACTCCCTTTTATCGGATCCTGCTTTTTTACTTTATAGTTACGGTTAATCAGGTTTTTATAATTAGATTCAAAAAGTACTATCATTGCTTTTTTTGCTTTTTCATATAATGTTTTTCCGGTATCTTCCCATGTTTTTGGAATTTCTTTTTGGAAAAGTATATCTCCAGCATCAATTTTTTCATTTACGAAATGGATAGTAACACCAAATGGAACATCTTCAACTAAATTCCAAAAATTATAATGTTTCCCTCTGTTAAAAGGGAGTAGACTTGGATGAAAGTTGATGACTCCTATCTTCGGGAGCGAGATAACAGATTGTTTTATTATATATGACCACCAAGCCAAAATAATGTAATCAATTTCTAAATTTTGTAAAAATGTTAATAATTTATGTTCATTATTTTTATTAAATGTAAAAATGCATTCCGCATCAATTTTTTTATAAGCATAATCTTTTATTGATTCATTTTGATCATCAATTACTACAGCTTTTAGATCATTATTGTAGTTTTTAACAACAAATTTCAATGCTGATAATCCAACACTATCATTGGCAAATATTACAATTTTATTATATTTCATACTCATTCAAAGAATGATTTTATCAAATCAATTACAAATTGAACTTCCTTAGTTGTTATATCATGGAAGCTAGGTAAATTTATACCCCGATTAAATATATCATATGCTATAATATTTTCTTCACAGTTATCAAATATAGGTAATGAAGAGAGGGGATAAAAAAATGGGCGAACATCAACATTCCTTTTTTTCATATAATCGAACAGAACTTCTCTGTCTACATTTAAAGATTTATCAAATATTATTGTTGGCATCCAGTATCCGTTTACTGCAAAATTTTGTGTGTGATTTAATTTAACTAATCCTTGATCTATCCAGTCTTTAAATCCATTTTCATACCATTTGAATATTTCTCTTTTTTTATCAATTAATTCGTTTACTCTTTCCATCTGAGCACATCCCATAGCTGCTTGTAGATTAGAAATTTTATATTTATAACCATAATTTTCCATCCAAAATGTTTTATTTATTTTAGGATCCCGACCATGGTCATTAAGTATTGCAGCTTTTTCAATTAATGAACGATCATTGCTAACAAGAATTCCTCCCTCGCCTGTTGCAATTGTTTTTGTTCCGTGAAAAGAAAAAACACCGGCATCTCCGATACTTCCTACTCTTTTGTTTTTATACTTGGAACCAATGCCTTCGGCAGCATCCTCAAGAACTTTTAGTTTATGTTTTTTTGCAATGTTTAAAATTTCATCCATTTCGCAAACGTTTCCATAAACATGAACCGCTATAATAGCCTTAGTTTTTAGTGTAATTGCATTTTCAATTTTTGAGGAATTAATACACCAAGTATCTGGTAACACATCAACAAATATGGGTTTTGCCCCAATATGAAGAATTGGTTCTACAGTCGCTATCCATGTAATTTCAGGCACAATAACTTCATCTCCTGACTTAACTCCTAGTGCCATTAATGCTAAATGAATTGCACCCGTACAACTTGAAGTAGCTAGTGCATTTTTACATCCAATGTGTTCAGCAAAAGATTTTTCAAACAGTTTTATGTACTCATAACATTTTTCACCCCATCCGTGTGAAATAGCATCATTTACATAATCTATTTCTAACTTTGTGATTGAAGGCTTTGTTATTGGTATCTTATTGTATTCTTCTCTCATATTAGTTCTAATTCAGGGATTGCTATTACGAACTTTGCATCCCATTCTCTAACATAATTCAATTGAGCCATAATTTCTTCCTTTATATTCCAAGGTAAAATTAATATATAATTTGGTTTTTCTTGTTTCAAAAATTCTTCGTTTTTTATCGGGATGTGAGTTCCCGGAGTATATTTATTTTGTTTAAAGCCAGACTTATCAACAATAAAATCGATTAAGTCATTTTTAATTCCACAATAATTTAAAAGTGTATTTCCTTTAGCTGCTGCACCATACCCTGCTATTTTAGACCCATTTCTTTTTGCATTAATGATAAAATCTAATAAATCATATTTAACAGTATTTGCTTTGGTTTGAAAATTTAGATAACCATTAATTTTATCTAGATTTATTTCTTTTTCTTTGAGAAGAATATTATTAATAGAGTTACTAATTTGTTTACTATTATCTTCTTTATGCTTAATAAAAAGTCTTAACGAACCCCCATGAGTTGAAATTTCTTTAACATCATAAATATCAAGATTATGCTTTTGGTATATCTTTAAATGTGTGTATAAAGAAAAGTATGAAAAATGCTCATGATATATTGTGTCAAATTGATTATTAGTTATTAACTGATATAAATGAGGAATTTCTATAGTTATTGTTCCGGTTGGTTTGAGAATTGATTTTAGAGATGAAACAAAACTATTTAAATTTGGATCATGAGCAATGACATTGTTGCCAATTATAAGATCTGCTTTTGAATATTGCTCATTTATTTTTTGCGCTGTTTTAGGGTTAAAAAAATCAACTAGAGTTTCGATTCCTTTTTCCTTTGCTACATTTGCTGTATTTGTAGTAGGTTCAATCCCTAAACAGGGTATGTTTTTATTCTTAAAATACTGCAATAAGTACCCATCATTAGAAGCAACTTCAATCACAAACGATTGAGAATTTAAATTTAATTTTGATGTTATATCTTCAACATAATTTTCACAATGATTTAACCAACTTGCTGAAATAGAGGAGTAGTATGCATAATTACTATTAAAAATATCTTCATGCTTTTTATATTCGTCAGTTTGAACAAGAAAACAATTATCGCACACAAATAATCTAAGTGGAAAAAAAACTTCGGGAGAGTTTAATTCTTCTTTTGAAAGAAAAGAATTAGACGGAGGTGAATTTACAAGGTTAATGAATTCGTGTCTTAATTCATTTTCGCAAAATCTACATTTCATATTTATTAAATTCCTTTAAAATTTATACTTAAGCAAGGGTGGTGTTTATCTCTTTCTGAAATATTTGATAATTCAAGATTCCATTTAATATCAATTGCTTGATCATCAAATCTAATGCCTCGTTCATATTTTTGATCATAAAATTCAGTATGGAAATAAAGCAATTCGCAATTATCTTCTAAGGTTTGAAAACCATGTGCAAATCCTTTAGGTATAAACATCATTTTTAGATTTTCTTGGGATAGAATTTCGCTATGCCAATTTAAAAATGTTGGAGAATCCTTCCGAATATCAACGATAACATCTTGCACAGAACCTTTTATACACTTAACAAATTTTGTCTCTGCCATTGGTGGAATTTGATAATGTAACCCTCGAATAGATCCTTTAGAGTTAGTTACCGAATGATTTATTTGTACAATATTCTCCTTAAAGTTTATTTCTTTTAATTCACTTTTACAATACAATCTCTCAAACAAACCTCTATTATCCTTTAATGGTTCTGAGCAAATTAAATATGCATCTTTTAATTTAGTTTTAACAAACTCCATAATTAATTATTTAGAGTCCATATTGCTTTCCTCCTTATGGCAATATTTACATAACTTACTAATCCATTTTGACTTTCAACTTGATTGCTGTTATAGTAATTTTTGTACCACCTGATTGTGTTTCCTAATGTTTCTTTAAAATTTGTAATATTTTGCCACTTAAGATTGTTTTTTGCTTTTGTACAATCGAGTTTTAAAATCTTAGTTTCATGAAACTTAATGTTTGTTTTGGGTGTTTCATATTGTATGTCTGACCAATGTTCTTGAGCATTTTTCACAACTTGTTCTACTGTTTTAAAATCTTGTTCTTCGGGACCAAAATTCCAAGCACATGCAAATTCTTTTTTTCCTTCCATAAGCTTCCAACCTAATAGTAAGTAGCCACTTAAGGGGTCTAATACATATTGCCATGGACGCACATAATAAGGATTCCTAATATGAGTTGTTTGGCGATTAATGGTAGATTTTATAACATCAGGGATTAATCTGTCTTTTGCCCAATCACCACCACCGATTATATTCCCGGCACGAGCAGTTGCAACCAAGGTGCTGTGTTCTTTTTTAAATTCATTAAGATTAAAATAGGAGCTCCTATAACTAGAAACTAGAATTTCAGCACATGCTTTTGACGAACTGTAAGGATCATAACCACCTAATCTATCACTTTCCTTATACCCCTCTTCTTTTTCTACATTTTCATAACATTTGTCGGTAGTTATAATAACTATTGCTTTAACAGAAGGTACATTTTTACATGCCTCCAAAACGTTCAGAGTTCCAATTACATTCGTTTCATAAGTAAAAATTGGATTCGCATATGATTCTTTAACTAAAGGTTGTGCTGCAAGGTGAAATACTATTTCTGCTCTGCTCTTTTTTAATGCTTTGGTAAGAGAACTTAAATCTCTTATATCATTTATATTTGAATCAATATTAAGGTTTAATAATTCATGATGATTAGGATCTGTTGGCGGTTCTAAGGAGTAACCTGTTACTTTTGCATTTAATTGATTAAGCCAAAGAGAAAGCCACGAACCTTTAAATCCGGTATGACCAGTAATAAAAACTTTTTTATCTTCATATATATTTCCAAACAAGTTCATATTTACCAAACTACCCATGGTGCTTTATTATTTTCCCACAATTCATTTAATTGTATTTTGTCTCTTAATGTATCCATACATTTCCAAAAGTCATCATGCTTATATCCATAAACTTCACCATTTTTTGCTAGTTTTTCCAAGGGTTCTCTTTCAAAAATAGTATTATCATTTTCAAGATATTTAAATATTTCTGGCTCGCAAATAAAAAAACCTCCATTTATCCATACGTTATCGCCTTTTGGTTTTTCAAAGAATCGCTCAATTTTATTTCCGGCAGTAATATCTAATGAGCCATACCTCCCTTCAGGTAATACAGAGGTTAAAGTGATGGTTTTATTATGTTTTAAATGGAATTCTTTTAATTTATTTAGATCAATATTTGCAACTCCATCACCATACGTTAACATGAATCTTTCATTGCCGATAAACTTTTCTATTCTTTTAATTCGACCTCCAGTCATCGTGTTTAATCCGGTATCAATTAAAGAAACTTTCCAAGGCTCACTTTTATTTGCATGAATATTCACCTCATTTGTTACCAGATCTATTGTTACATCACTTTGGTGTAAAAAATAATTTGCAAAATATTCCTTAATAACATATCCTTTGTATCCTAATAATATTATAAATTCATTATAACCATAATGAGAATATAATTTCATAATATGCCAAATTATAGGTTTACCACCTATTTTAACCATTGGCTTAGGTATCGTTTCTGTTTCTTCACTTAGTCGAGTACCAAAACCGCCTGCAAGTATTACAACTTTCATAAACTGTAATTATATTGTTTTAATAATTCTATACAAATATATCTTAATTTTTCTTTTTTATTTTCCTCCTATTTCCCATATTCTGGGGGAACACCATTTTTAAACATTTACTTTTATTTTTGCATACAAATAAATTCAATTATTATTTTAATTCTGCAAACACAAAATCACGTTTTACAATTGTACTCTTATAATTTCTTTCTTGCAAAACATTGGCAATAATTGGTGCTACAGGTTTGTTATTTTTAGAATATCTCGAAGCTATAGCAATGTGATTTGGTTTATAATTTGTTAATCCTTCCAATGCTTCTGGTTCAACTCCATTTAGCTGAACTAACATAAAATCAATATGCTTAATATTTTGTTCTTGTAAAATATTATCCAATGAATCAACTGGAATTTTTAATGAATCATTATTCTTATAATTTAGTTCAATACTGCCTGACTGACGATCACCTTTTTTTCGATGAAAAATCATTTCATCTTTTTCTTTCCAAACACCTTTTGGAACAATTACTACATTGTCTAAATTATTCTC
The DNA here is from genome assembly GCA_021108325.1 of Bacteroidales bacterium. Taxonomy (GTDB): domain Bacteria; phylum Bacteroidota; class Bacteroidia; order Bacteroidales; family UBA12077; genus UBA12077. Next base: position 19,486 of record JAIORB010000051.1, read on the forward strand.
AGTAATATTTTTTCTAAGGATTTTTAGATTATCCGGCATAGGTTCAATGGCAATAACTTTTCCGTTTTTGCCAACTTTTTCAGAAAGATAAATAGTGTAATGGCCCATATAAGCACCCATTTCTGCTATATAATCACCAGGTTTTGTTTTATAAAACAATTCTTTTCGTGGACCACCCAACTTTAATCCCCCTTCAAAATATCGTATTACAATGTCATTTGCTATCAGGAATGATTCAAAAGGTAATATTGATTTTAATTTAGTTGGTAATAGGTTATAATATTTTTTATCCTTTGGACAACTTATTAAACCATAAAAAACAGGTCCATTTTTTAACTTCACATAAGGTATTTCTTCAGAATCAACTCCTGCTTTTTCTATTTGAAGTTTAGATATTTTTCTGGTTAATTGAATCCTATTCCAAATATATTTTATATCAGATATTTTCATTTATTATAATCTTTATTTTCCATTAAAAAGGACAAAGCCCTAAGCATCCATGACTCGGACCAGCGAATATAAGGTGTTTTATCTATTCTACCATTTTTATAGATTCTAAAATAGAAATAACCTTTTTTATCCATCATATTTGTTATAGTCCAATCAGCAATATTATGAACGATTTTTGTTAACTCAGGAACTCTTGATTTTATTTCTCCTAAAGTAATTATTGCTTGTGCGCAGCTTTGTATATCAATCGGGTAAATAGATTTGTGAGTCATTTTAGCAATTTTATCATCTTCAAAAAGATTATCGATATAGAATTTAAGGCCTTTATCTAAAGCAGAATCAGAATTGAATTCATTTCCTAAATATCTTTTTATTACTTCAAGAGATTCCAATACAAACCCGGTATGATAGTTATCAATTTTACCAATAATCTTGTCCGGTGGAGCCCAATAAAACCATGAACCATCATCGTTTTGATGTTTAAGGGTGAAATTCATTGCTTTGAGTCCGAATTCTTTGAATTTTTGAGTTTTTGAATGTTCCCAGGTTCTAATTAATACTGCGGCAACTAGAATACTTGCATTGTGGATATTATAATTATCTATGCTTGTATAACTAAAACAAATGAATCCATCTTCATCTTCTTTCCAATGCAAATCTTCAATAAAAAAATTACATGATTCGACAGCAATTTGCAGGTACTCTTTATCTTTAAAAATTTCGTAAGCATCAAGAAAAGCATTCGCCGCTTGCGAAGTAACTGTAGCTCTTGGCGTATGTGCAGGAATAAGTTTTCTCGAATACCAATTATAAGGTTGTCCCCAGCAATATTTATTGTAACCTGGCGATGAATTTTGCTTTAACCAATCTAAAGCTTCAAGGGCTTTTTTTAATGAAGTTTCGTTATTTGATTTTTTATAATCTGCAAGATAAGCTCTGGCTAATACAGCTTGGCCTTGTGGATATATTTTCTTTTTTACATTAAAAATTTCACGAAGAAAATTAGTATAATTTTCTGCCAGAATGATTGCTGGTGCAGTTAAAATTTTGGTGATTTTTGATTTTTGACTTAGATTTATAATCCAAATATAGATTGGGCGGGTTTTAATATCAGAAATATCATAACTATAAGATCCATTCTGATCTATCCAATTGTCGAGTTGTTTATATGTAGAATTAATTAATGATTCCATTTAAAGCTTATAACCATATTTTATTGCTAGTGCAGAGCATGTTTTTTTAAGAATATCTTTTTGTTCATCATCCCAGTTTTCATATTTGGCAAAAGAACCTTGTTTTTGAATATTCGATTTTTTAGTTAATGATTTTGAAATTATTGACTGTGAAATCTCAATATCAAGAAATTTTAAAAGAGATTTTACACTTTCTTCAGTTAAATTATTAAAATTAAAATCAACACAATTTTCAGGATGGTTCTTTTTGAATTTTTCTATAAACACATTAGTTTCGTTCCACAGCCATGATACCCTTCCCAATTGATTTAAGCTTTTCCAATTTTCACTTTGAGTTTCAATAACAGGAGTTATCCTTTTGATATCGTCACAATTATCAGCGGTAAAATAATTTCTTCTAATTCCTGATCTTACAAATTCTCCGGGGTGTCTGTAAAGGTGAACAAATTTAGCATCGGGGAAAAGTTCAATTAGAATAGGGGCGAAAAATGTAATGTAATTATTTGTTTCAATGTATCTTTTATTTGTTTTATAAGAATATCGCAAAAACTGTTCGCGTCCTGCAAAAAAGATTTCCTTTAAAAGTTTATTTTCAGAAACAGGAATATTCTCAGTAGTATTTAATATTTCATAAGCTAATTTGCTTTGAACTGCTAAATTTGGAGCTGGACTGTGTAATACCATTAATGATTTATTATAATTTAATAAATCAGAAAACCATTTTGTCCCACATCTGCCTGTCGAAAGAAAAAATATTGGTGATTTAATATATTTATTTAGTTCTGATCTTAACTCAAAAACAGTTACTCGTTTTTTGGATTTACCCAGCTTAAATCGCCAGTAAATATCGTCTAAAGAAATATTTGTAAATTCTTTTAAATTCATTACATGTTAGTTTATAAATACAAATTAAGTAAATTCTTTCCTGCAATTTGTGTATTATATTTTTCTTCGACAGCTTTTTTCCCGTTTTTCCCCATTTCTTCTCTAATCTTAGAGTCTTGGTAAAGAGTTTTTATCTTTTCTTCAAGATCATTAGAATCACCACTTTTAAATACCAAACCACAGTTTTCATCATTTACAATTTTTGCCTGTGGTTTACAATCAGAGACAATTAAGGGCCGTTCAAAAAGCATGTACTGAAATACTTTGTTTGCAACACCCGATTCATGCTGATCATTCTTTACTATTGGCGATAAACAAATATCACTTATTGAAATATATGAAGGCAAATAGCTGATGTCTTTCCATGCATAATGTATGATATTATTCTCGATTTTTGGATCCGTAATTGTTTCATAAAATCTATTCCTTTCAACTTTATCAACTGGTCCAATCAACAGTAGGTTTATGTTAGAGTATGTTTTGTTAAGTTCTTTTAACGCTTCAATTACAGTATATATACCTCTTCTTTCTGATATTACACCAAAATAGAACAGAATGAAGTCCTTTTGTTTTGCTAATATATTGTTATCAATTTTATAATCTTTAAATTCATTTAAATCCGGAACATTTGGGTAAGTAATAAACTGCTCTTTTTTCAGAAACGAATATTTTATTAATAGATCATCTCTAAATGACTCACTTAATACAATGATGTTTTTTGGATAATTTAAATATTTTTTTTCCAGCTTTTCCCATTTTAATGGATGAATTAGAAATCTAAAAGGAAGTTTATACATCCACTTATAACCCTTTGTTGCTGCTGGGTAGTTCTCGTGTAAATCAAGTGTAAAATTCATATTAGTATGCCTTGTTGCATAATAGGCAGCTTTAGACATGTATAAATCATGAACATGCAAAACATTAATATTATATTCTATAATGAATTTTTTGATATAATATTTCCAAAAGAGATTATATAATTCAAAAGAGTTATTAAATGCAAAAAGAATATTTCGAATTTTCTGGTTAATTTTTATTCTTGATATTTGAATCCCCCAAAGGGTTTCTTTATTTGCATATTCCCCATAATTAAAGCAAAGCACAAAAACATTAAAGCCGTTTTCTGATAAAATTCTACATTCGTTTAAAACCCTCACATCACCATAAAGTTTACTGTCTATAACAACACCAATGTTTCTCATTCTGTTTACTTTTTAATACTCAAAAATACTAAGAAAAATGAATGTATTGACTCAAATAAAATAATTTTAAAAATTCTACAATATTTATGCTATTTTTAGAGTTTAACTTTAATATACAAATTATAAAGATTAATACACTATGAATAAGCAATTTATACAAAAAATAACACCTCACTTAACAGCAGTTATTATTTTCTTAATAATAAGTGCAATTTACTTTTCCCCACAATTAAAGGGCGACAAGCTTCACCAGGGTGACCAATTACAATTTCAGGGAATGAGTAAAGAAATTAGAGATTTTCGAGAGGAAACAGGGGAAGAAGCTTTATGGACAAATTCGATGTTTGGTGGAATGCCAGCCTATCAAATTTCAGTTAAAAATATCAATGTAGTAAAATACTTGAAGGATTTAATTCTCAGAATAATTCCACGACCAATTGGATATATGTTTTTCCTTATGATTGGTTTTTACATTTTGCTTTTATGTTTTAATGTTAATCCATGGTTGGCAATAATTGGTGGTATTGCATTTGGATTGTCGTCATTAAATATTCTTTACCTTGGCGCAGGACATAATGCAAAGATTCATGCTATTTCTTTCATCCCACCAATTATTGGAAGTATTTTTTATGCGTATAGGAAAAATTTTGTAATTGGGGCTGCCTTATTAAGTCTGTTTGTGTGCTTGCATTTATCTGCAAATCATTTCCAAATGACCTACTATTTGCTCTATTTAATTTTTGCTATTGTTTTAGTCGAATTTTATAATTTTCTTAAAAATGGCTTGTTGCCAAAGTTTGTTAAAATCTCTTCAGTTTTATTGATGGCCGGAATACTAGGTGCATTGCCAATTTTTTCAAATTTACTTCTGACATACGAATACAGTAAATATACTACACGTGGCAATTCTGAACTAACTATTTCTGCTGAAGAAAGTACGATAAAAGAAGTGAAAAATGATGCATTAGACAGCAAATATATAAAACAATACAGCCTTGGTTATGGCGAAGTTTGGTCTTTGGTAATTCCCGATGTTAAAGGTGGTAAAATGAATTATCTAGGCAATAATGAAGAGATCATGGATAATGTCAGTCCAAACTATAAGAATACTGTGGCTCAGCAGGCTTCTTATTGGGGAGAACAGCTTAGTTCGGGGGGTGCATTTTATTTTGGAGCAAGTATCTTTTTATTATTTGTACTAGGCATGTTTCTCGTAAAAGATAAAATTAAATGGGCATTATTCGCTGTTTCTTTGTTGGCCATAATATTATCATGGAAATATGGCAGTTTAGTTGATTGGTTCATAGAGCATGTGCCTCTTTATGATAAGTTTCGGGATACTAAAATGATGTTGATCCTTGTTCAGTTATCATTTCCTCTTCTTGGATTTTTATTCTTAAACAAACTTTTGAAAAATGAAATTAATAAAAAACAATTCATATATGTTTCATTGAGTGTAACCGGGATTCTTTTGTTCTTCTATATTATGCCTTCTGTTTGGTTTGGTTTTTTCAATAATGCCGAGTTGGTTCAATTTGACAAGCTATTAGAAAATTATAAAAACAATCCTAATGCTTTAATGCAGATAAGAGATTTGAAAGATGAAATTGTAAATGCCAGAATAGGAATTTTTAAAAAAGATTGTCTTAGAAGTTTATTTTTTGTTTCTGCTACAGCTTTTATTATTTATCTATTTATTATAAAAAAGATTAAGATAAATGCATTTCTAATAATTTTGGGAACCTTGATTTTGATAGATTTATGGGGAGTTGATAAACGATATTTAAACGACGATAACTTTGTAAGTAAACGACAAGCACGTGAACCTTTTCAAATGACACAGGCAGATAAATATATTCTTCAGGATAAAGATCCTAATTTTAGGGTATATAACTTGACCCTTAATGCATTTAGTGATGCAAGCACATCGTACTTTCACAAATCGATTGGAGGTTATCATGGAGCAAAATTAAAGCGCTATCAGGAATTAATTGAGCATCAGATTGCGAAAAATAATATGGATGTTTTAAATATGCTTAACACGAAATATCTCATAGTTCCTGATAATAATCGACAGCCGGTTGCTCAGTATAATCCGGAATATTTAGGTAATGCTTGGTTTGTTGAGGATTATAGAATTGTGCCAAATGCCGATGCTGAAATACAAGCATTAAGTAAGTTTAATCCTTCTCATGAAGTGATTATTGACGCTCGATTTGAAGAATATGTTCAGGGGAAAAGTTTTACAAAGGATACCATATCTTTCATTAAACTTGATTCTTATAAACCGAATCATTTGGTTTATTCTACTAACTGTAATGAGGAAGAGTTGGTAGTTTTCTCGGAAATTTATTATCCTAAAGGGTGGAATGTATTTATTGATGGACAGCATACTGATCATTTCAGGGTAAATTATGTTTTAAGAGCTATGGTTATTCCCGAGGGAAATCATATAATTGAATTCAAGTTTGAACCAAAATCATATTATTTAGGAAATAAAGTTTCTTTAGTGAGTTCAATAATATTACTTATGTTTTTGGCTATTATTTTAGGTCGGGAAATATTAGAGTTTTACAGAAAAAATAAAGAAGAAATAATCTCGTAATTAAGATTTACGTTTATTAGAGATTGCCTTAAGAGACAATTATTTATTTGTATCTTTGCACGATTATTTTAAACCCTTATGAGTAAAAAAGAAGCAAACATAACCAGACGCAGATTAAGGAGTTCTTATGTAACATCCATAATTAGTATTTCTTTGGTTTTGTTTATGTTAGGAATGTTGGGTTTGTTGGTTTTAAATGCAAAGCGTTTGTCCGATTATGTAAAAGAGAACATTGGTTTTTCAGTAATCTTAAAAGAAAATATAAAGGAAGTTGACATAATCTTATTACAGAAAAGTCTTGATGCTTCTGAATATGTTAAATCAACGAAATATATTACAAAAGAAGAAGCGGCCGAGGAACTTAAACAGGATTTGGGAGAAGATTTTATTGAGTTTTTAGGGTTTAATCCCTTATTAGCTTCTATTGAAGTTCATTTATATGCAAACTATGCAAATACAGATAGTATTAAATTAATTGAAAAAGATTTTCAACAATACGAACAAATAAAAGAAGTTTTTTACCAAAAATCATTGGTTACTTTAGTCAATGAAAATATTCGAAAAATAAGTCTGATTATTTTAGTTTTTAGTGGATTGTTATCATTAGTTGCAATTACATTAATTAACAGCACAATTCGATTGTCAGTTTATTCAAAACGATTTATTATTAATACAATGCAATTGGTTGGAGCTACCCGTGGGTTTATTCGCAGGCCATTTTTGTATCGAAGTGCCGGAAATGGAATATTTGCTGCTGTATTGGCAATGGGATTTTTAGCAGGGATATTATATGCTGCTCAACAAGAATTCAGTGAGATTATTAGTTTTAAAGATATCGAAATTATAGGAATACTTTTTCTTAGTGTTCTTTTGTTTGGTATTATAATTAACTGGATATCTACATTTCTTGCAGTATCTAAGTATCTAAGAATGAAAGTTGATAAATTATATTATTAATTAAAATATTGATCAAATGTCAAAGAAAAATAAACCGGAAGAAAAGAAAGTAGAATTTGCTCTTGGAAGAGAAAATTATATTCTTTTAATTATTGGTTTTGCCATTATTATATTTGGTTTCATTCTTATGATTGGTGGGAAGGCAGAAAACCCAAATGAATTCAATGAGGAAATTTTTAGCTTCAGGCGTATTACTCTCGCTCCGATTATTGTTCTTTTCGGCTTTCTTTTTGAGATTTATGCCATAATGAAAAAGCCTAAAGAAATCGAAGAAAAATAAATTTTAATTAGATTTTATGAATTGGTTGGAAGCATTAATCCTTGGGTTAGTTCAAGGATTAACAGAATTTTTGCCTGTTAGTAGTAGTGGGCATTTAGAGTTAGGAAAGCATATATTAGGGGTTGAATATTCTGAAAATCTTACTTTTACTGTTGTTGTACACGGTGCTACAGTATTGAGCACTATTATTGTATTTTGGAAAACAATTATAGATCTCTTTAAAGATTTATTTAAATTTAAGTGGAATGAATCAACGCAATATATTTTCAAAATTTTTGTTTCGATGATTCCCGTCGTTATTGTTGGACTTTTATTTAAAGAAGAAATCGAGAGTCTTTTTACAGGAAACATTCTTTTTGTCGGATTTATGCTATTGATAACAGCTGCTTTGTTGGCATTTACATATTATGCTAAGGAAAGACAAAAAGATATATCTTTTAAAAACGTGTTTATAATTGGTATTGCACAGGCCCTTGCTGTTTTGCCTGGAATTTCAAGATCTGGCGCTACAATTGCCACAGGATTATATCTTGGGAACAAGAAAGAAGATGTTGCTAAATTTTCTTTTCTGATGGTTTTACTTCCAATTATTGCTGCAAATATAAAAGACCTTATGGATTTTGACCTGTCAAGTCAAAGCACTGTTTCTATTACTCCTTTAATTATTGGTTTTGTGGCTGCATTTATATCCGGTCTTCTGGCTTGTAAGTGGATGTTGAAGATTATTAAGAGAGGTAAACTGATTTATTTTGCACTGTACTGCCTTATTGTTGGTATAGTAGCAATAATTTTTTCATTTTAAGAATTTAATTTATTGTGAAGTTAGATATAAATAAGGTTGAAGATTTTCAGTCAGGGCTAATTATTCCAATAAATAAATCTTATGAATGGACATCTTTTGATGTTGTAAAAAAAGTTAAGAATCAGATTGTCAAAAAACTGCGACAGACTTTAGATATTAGATTTAAAAATTTTAAAGTAGGACATGCAGGAACTCTTGATCCATTAGCGGAAGGTTTGGTACTTATTTGTACAGGAAAGGCTACAAAAAAGGTAAATCAGTTAATGGCTGATGAGAAAGAATATATAGCCACAATTGAACTTGGGAAAACAACTCCTTCATATGATCTTGAAACAGATTACGACAATACATTTCCAACAGATCATATAAACGAAGATTTAGTAAATAATATACTAAAATCTTTTATTGGTGAACAAGATCAGATTCCTCCTGTTTATTCAGCTAAGAACATCAATGGGAAAAGAGCATATGAGTATGCTCGTAAAGGTGAAGAAGTAGAATTAAAAGCAAATAAAATCACTATATATAAAGTTGAGTTGTTAAACTATCAAATGCCTTTAATTACAATAAAAATTGTATGCAGTAAGGGAACATATATTCGCTCTTTAGCATATGATATTGGTAAAAAATTAAATAGTGGAGGCCATTTAGTAAAATTAATCAGAACACGTATAGGAAGCTATAAGCTGGATTCCTCTTTAACTATAGAAGAATTAGAAAATATTTTATCAAATTTGTAACCAATTCGACATTGCCACGTATAAGCAGGTCGTTCATGTATAACCATATAAATAGTTTAAATTAATGAAATTATCTAAGTTTAAATTTAATCTTCCAAAAGAACTTATTGCCAAATTCCCGTCCGAAAATAGAGACGAGGCTCGTATGATGGTGGTACATAAAGATACAGGAAAAATTGAGCATAAAATTTTTAAAGATATTGTTAACTATGTGAAAGATCAGGATGTTATGGTGTTTAATAACACAAAGGTTTTTCCTGCTCGCTTATATGGAAACAAAGAAAAAACAGGAGCTAAAATTGAAGTTTTTCTTTTAAGAGAGCTAAGTCGTGAACAACGATTATGGGATGTTTTAGTTGACCCTGCACGTAAAATCAGAATAGGAAATAAATTATATTTTGGCGAAGATGATTCATTAGTTGCTGAAGTAATCGATAATACAACCTCAAGAGGTCGTACATTAAGATTTCTGTTTGATGGTTCGTACGAAGAATTTAAAAAGACACTGTATGATTTAGGCGAGACTCCGCTACCCAGATTTATTAACAGGGAGGTTGAACCAGAAGATCGTGATAGGTACCAGACTATTTTTGCAAAACATGAAGGAGCTGTTGCTGCTCCAACTGCCGGAATGCATTTTAGTCGTGAGTTATTGAAACGTTTAGAGATTCAAGGTATTGATTTTGCTGAAATAACTTTACACGTAGGTTTAGGTAATTTTAGATCAGTAGATGTTGAGGATCTTACTAAACACAAAATGGATTCTGAGAAAATTTATATTTCAGAAGAAGCAGTTAGAAAAGTTAATGAAGCAAAAGACAAGAAACAAAACGTAATTGCTGTAGGAACAACCGTTCTAAGAACTTTGGAATCTTCAGTTTCTACAACGGGACATCTAAAACCTTTTGACGGATGGACAAATAAATTCATTTTTCCTCCATACCAGGTAAAGGTTCCTAATATGATGATATCTAATTTCCATCTCCCATATTCAACTCTATTAATGATGGTTAGTGCATTTGGTGGGTTTGATTTAATTGCAGATGCGTATAAAACTGCAATAAAAGAAGGATACAGATTTGGAACGTATGGTGATGCTATGCTGATATTATAAGAGTATTCAAGATATTTGATTAGAGCTTGTAATTTACAAGCTCTTTTTTTGTTTTATTTTTCTTAATACACGAGTCTAATCTAAAAACTAAAATAATTGCACTCCTGTCTGCCGACAGGCAGGTTAGGTGCTTAGCAGATTCGCTAACAGGCTGATAATAAGATTGCTAATTTTGAAGTATTTTATATAATTAGCCGCTTAGCACCTTTTTAAACTAAACTCATACATAATATTCAATATTCGTTATTTAAAAAAACTTGGCTATCAAATTATGATTACTCCTTTTAACAATACTTTGAATAATGCTCTTTATTGATTAGTTCACGATATTTTGCTACCACTTTCTTAAAATCTTCCCAAACAGGTTGTTTTAATTTCTCATTACGAAGCAGAGCCGATGGATGAAAAGTAGGCATAACCAATCGGTCATTCCAGTTTAACCATTCTCCACGCACTTTCGTAATTTTAGCATTTGGATCAATTAATCCTTTTAAAGCCGTTGCCCCCAAAAGAATTATGATTTTGGGTTCTATCATTTCAATTTGTTTATATAAATAGGGGAGGCAACTTTCTCTTTCTTCCGGCAAAGGATCTCGATTATTTGGAGGGCGACATTTGACAATATTTCCAATAAAAACATGTTCTTTTCTGGTAAAACCACAAACATCTAAAATCTTATCAAGTAACTGACCGGATTTGCCAACAAATGGACGCCCCTGCTGGTCCTCGTAATAACCCGGGCCTTCACCAATAAGCATTATTCCGGCATTTTGTGAACCTTCACCAAAAACAACATTTGTTCTGGTTGTACTTAATGCACATTTTGTACACTGGTTAACTTCTTGCTTTAGCAGTTCAAAATCATCCATGAAGTAAAAATTTTAGTTCATAATATTTTGTGGATTACCATTTAACCACTTGTATATATTTTCGATTACAATTTCTCCTCGTAATTCAATTGCTTCTTTGGTTGCGTAACCAATGTGAGGAGGTAAAATAACATTGGGAGCTTCGAATAAAAGATGATTTTTATCTAAAGGAGGCTCTTTTTCGTAAACATCAATGGCTGCTCCGGCAATTTTTTTGTTTTTCAGAACAACAGCCAGAGATTTATAATCTACAATAGCACCACGGGCAGTATTAATTAAAATTGTTGTAGGCTTTAATAATTGAAGTTCCTTTTCTCCAATCAAATATTGAGTTTCTTTGGTAAGAGGAATATGAAGAGAAATAATATCGCTTTCTTTTAATAAATGTTCTAATCCAACAAAATCTACATTAGAAATATTTTTTACTGTTCGATTATATGCAATAACTTTACAACCAAAAGCATTTGCAAGTTTAGCTGTTTCCTGCCCAATTTGACCTAACCCAATTATTCCGAAAGTTTTTCCGTATAATTCTGATCCCAGAAAGCCTTCCCGTGTAGAAAGTTTTCTTGTTTGTGAATCATTCCAGATAATTTTTCGATAAAGACTTATTGCTAATCCCACGACTAATTCAGCGACTGCATGATTCGAATATCCTGCAGCATTTGAAACTACTATATTTTTCTTTCTGCACAAATCCATCGGAATGTGATCAACACCGGCAAAAGCCACCGAAATCATTTTAAGATTTAAACATTTGTTAATAGCATTTTCTGATAGTGGCAGATTACTTAAAACTAATATATCAGCATTTTGAGCTCTGCTTATAATTTCTGTATCATTTTCAGGTCTAGAGTCATAAGATATTAACTCGTATTCTAATGTTTCAAAAGCAGCCTTTATTTTAGCAATATTTGCAGGTATTATGCCAATTGGTTCCAGAATTACTATTTTCATGGTAAGAATTATTTTTGATAAAATTAAAATAAAAAAAGGGAGTTCAAAACGAACTCCCTTTATAAATTTATGATAAATAAGATTATTGCTTAATTGAATATCTTTTAAAATCAGAAACTGTTAAGTCTTTATCAGTTTGTTGCAAATATTGCTGAACTGATATTTTACCTTCTTTAATGAAAGCTTGGCTAAGTAAAGTACTTTCTTTGAAAAATTTGTTTAATTTACCCTGAGCTATTTTATCAACTAAGTTTTCTGGTTTTCCTTCGGCTAAAGCTTGATTTCTTCCAATTTCAAGTTCTTTTTCAATAGTATCCTGAGGAATCATATCTTTGTTAACAGCAACTGGATCCATAGCAGCAACCTGCATAGCAATATCTTTCCCAACTTGCTCATCAATACCCGATTTGGATAATCCTACAAGAGTAGCTAATTTTTTATCGCTATGAATGTAGGCTGAAACTTGTTCTGTTTCAATTTTATCGAAATATTTTAAATCAATTTTTTCGCCGATAACGCCTGTTTGTTCAATAATTTTATCAGAAATTTTTACTCCATCAATTTCAAGGTTATTTAAACCTTCAAGGTCTGCTGGCAAATTTTCTAAAGCTTTATCAAGAATGGTTTCAGCTAATTTTACAAAATCTTCATTTTTAGCTACGAAATCAGTTTCGCAATTTAATGATATAATAGCACCTTTTGTTCCGTCTACTTTTGCTAAAACAACACCTTCGCTAGCTTCTCTGTCAGAACGTTTGTTTGCAACAGCCATGCCTTTTTCGCGGATGATTTGTTGTGCTTTATCGAAATCTCCTTCAGCTTCAACCAGTGCTTTTTTACAATCCATCATTCCGGCGCCAGTCATTTTCCTCAATTTATTTACTTCAGATGCAGTTATTTGAGCCATTTTCTTAATTTTTTACTGTTTTGAATTAATTATTCTTTTGTTTCTTTCCCGCCTGCGGAACGGGCAGGTTTAGCTTCTGCCTCGTTTGCCGAGCTAGCAGGTGTAACCTTTTCTTCTTTCTTTGCTACCTCCTTCTTTGCAGATTTTTTAGCTTCTATTTTTACTTTTTCTTCTTTGACTTCGGTCTTCTTCACAGATTTTTTAGCTTCTTTTCCGGCAGAATCAGCAGATTCCTCAGCAGGAGTTTCTTCTGTTTTTCTGGCACTGGTTTTTTTAGCATCAACAATTGGCTCTTTAGTTCCTTTTTTACTCTCTTTTGCAGAACCTTCTTTTTCCTTCTCCATTTTTCTTTCTTCCAATCCTTCCTTAATCGAATCAGTAACTTTATCTAAGATTAATGAAATTGATTTTGAAGCATCATCGTTTGCAGGGATAGGAAAATCAATCGGAATTGGATCCGAGTTTGTATCAACAATTGCAAAAAGAGGAATATTAAGTCTTTTTGCTTCTCTTACTGCAATATGTTCTTTTGAAACATCAACAATAAACATTGCAGCAGGAAGTCTTGTCATATCCGAAATGCTGCCTAACATTTTTTCAAGTTTAGCTCTTTGACGGGTAACTTGCAATTTCTCCCTTTTTGCAAGATTATTTAAAGTACCATCTGTTGCCATTTTGTCGATGGAAGACATTTTCTTAATAGCTCTACGAATGGTTGGGAAGTTTGTTAACATACCACCGGGCCAACGTTCTGTTACGTAAGGCATCTGAGTACTTTGAACTTTTTCTGAAACTATATCTTTAGCTTGTTTTTTTGTAGCAACAAATAAAATTTTTCGACCTGATTTAGCAATTTGTTTTAAAGCATTACATGCTTCGTTTAATTTTGCTTCAGTCTTTTGTAAATCAATAATATGAATTCCGTTACGCTCCATGAAGATATAAGGAGCCATTGAAGGATTCCATTTTCTTTTCAAGTGTCCGAAATGAACACCTGCTTCTAATAATTCATTAAAATTTGTTCTTGACATTTGTTTGTTTTTTTAACGTTTACATTCTTTTTAATCAGTCAATTGCTGAGTAGCTCCTTGCAGGACGTCTCAACAATTTAGATACTAAACGGAATATTATCCAACAGAATATTATTCTATCTTTTACTAAATTGAAACTTCTTGCGCGCTTTTGGTTGACCGGGTTTTTTACGTTCTACAACTCTTGAATCTCTTGTTAAGAATCCAGCTTTTTTCAAAGCATCTCTGTGTTCCGGATTTACTTCGATTAATGCTCTTGAAATTCCTAATCGAACAGCTTCTGCTTGTCCTTTAATTCCACCACCAAAGATGTTAATCTTAAGATCGAATTTTCCGGCAACTTCAACTAATTCTAGAGGTTGTTTAACAACGTACTGAAGTGGTTTTGTAGGGAAAAAATCTTCCAATTCACGCTTGTTAATTGTTATTTTTCCTTTTCCTTCACTTAAATAAACCCGTGCAACAGCAGCTTTTCTTCTTCCTAAAGTATTTATTACTTCCATACTAATTATTTAATTGAGTTTAAATCTACTTTTTTTGGTTTTTGTGCTTCTTGAGCATGCTCGCTGCCTTCATAAACATAAAGGTTTCTAAATAATTCTCTGCCAAGACGACTTTTTGGCAACATTCCTTTTACAGCTTTTTCAACTACTGCAATAGGTTTTTTTGCTAATAATGCTTCAGGGGTAATAAATTTTTGTCCACCTGGATAACCGGAATGACTTACATATTGTTTGTCGGTCATTTTATTTCCAGTTAATTGAATTTGGCTAGCATTTATTACGATTACATTATCCCCACAATCAACATGTGGTGTAAAAGAAGGTTTGTTTTTACCTCTTAAAATTTTCGCAACTTTTGAAGCTAGTCGGCCTAATACCTCGTCTTTTGCATCAACAATAATCCATTCTTTTTGAACAGTTGTTTTGTTGGCTGATACTGTTTTGTAACTTAATGTATCCACTTTTTGACTCCTAACATTTTAATTAATACCTAAATACATTACTTTCTCCTGTATTTTACGGATTGCAAAAATACAATTATTTTTTATAAATCAAGAAATTTATTAACAAATTATCTGTTAATAACCTGACTTACAAATAATGATCTTTGGGAACTCTAAATAGTGTCTGTCTATAAAGTCAAGTGTTTGTTTTAGAAAGTTCGAGTTCGAGGCTTGCAAAGCCTGAAAAATGGGAGTTTACTTTTGTAAATGACCATTTTGAAGACAAGCGTAACGAAGAAATCGGACTTTATAGACAAACACTAAATAATCGTAAAAACGAGCCGCAAATATAGTATAAATTTTTATATTGAAAAGACCAATAAACAGTTTTTTCAATTCTATTTATAAATAATTTTTCAAATTGAATTACGTTTTTAAATCTCAACTATCTTTAACTATCTTTGAAGATAAGATTTATAGAAAATATGAGAATATTCAATATCACATTCAATCATTTTAAACTTTACTATTTTGGACTCATTCTTACTGCAATTTGTTTACCTCTTTCGAGGTTTGCAATAAGTGTATCAATGATTTTTTTAATATCAAACTGGATTCTTGAATGGGATTTTAAAAGAAAATTGGATGAGATAAAAGCGAATAAATCAATTTTGATTTTCACAGGGATTTTTTTAATTCATTTTTTATGGCTTATAAATACAAGCAACTTTAAATATGCTTTTCATGATTTAGGGAATAAGGCTATTTTATTATTATTTCCAATAATTATTGGCACTTCTCAAAAATTATCAATTCAGCAAATTAAAAAAATATTGATTTGGTTTTCGCTCGCGGTTGTCGCTTCTGCTATTATTAGTACATTAATTTTAGTTGAGGTAATTGATTATCCGATTCAAAGTATCAGAAATATTTCTGCGTTTATGTCGCATATCCGACTAAGCTTATTAATTAATATTAGTATATTTTCTTTAGGATATATTTTATTCTCCAAAAGAATTAAGAACACCAGATTCGAGTTTATTACATATTTTATTTTTATTGTTTGGCTAATAATATTTTTATTTTTATTAAAATCATTTACAGGAATTAGTATTTTCTTTATTACTCTGTTTCTGGTTTTGGGTTTTGTGTCATTTAAGATTAAGGATATTATTCTCAAATTATTTCTTCAGGTATCATTAATTACAATTTTTCTATTGATAGCTTCATTTTTAACTCATTCAGTTTCTAAGTTTTATTCAAAAGAAATTGTCGATTTTAAGAATTTGGAAAACTACACCCAATCTGGTAATTTATATGAACATTCCATAGAAGAAGGTCAGCTTGAAAACGGGAATTATGTTTGGATTTATGTTTGTCAAAAGGAACTCGAAAATGAATGGAACAAGTTAAGTTCTATATCTTATAAAGGAGAAGATCAAAAAGGGCAGAAAACGAAATATGTATTAATAAGATATTTAACATCAAAAGGCTACAGAAAGGACTCTGCTGGCATCTCAAAATTATCATCGTATGATATAAGAAACATAGAAAGCGGGATGGCCAATTATATATATGAAAATAAGTATGCAATTTATCCGAAAATTTATGAAGTTATATGGCAGATCGATGTGTACAGGAAAGGATTCAATCCGGCAGGGAACTCAATTACTCAAAGAGTTGAGTTTATTAAAACAGCACTTTATATTATAAAAGATAATTTTTGGTTTGGTGTTGGAACCGGCGATGTTCAGGATTCCTTCGACAGGCAATATGAATTAAACAGTAGTCAACTACCAAAGCGAAATTGGTTAAGGGCGCATAATCAATACATTACCTTTTTACTAACTTTCGGTTTTATAGGATTTATATTATTGTTTTTTTCAATGTTTTATCCCGTATTTAAACATAAGGGGTTTTATAATTATTTATTTATGATATTTTTTATAATTGCCTTATTATCATTCATTAACGAAGATACTCTTGAAACACAAATAGGTATAACATTTTTTTCTTATTTTTACTCGCTTTTTTTGTTTGGAAGCAAAATAAATTTATTAGATATCTCCTTAAAAAACGAAGAGGATTATGTGCAAGAATCATGAAGAATTTATGCGTGAAGCTATTGAACTTTCAATTAAAAATGTTGATACAAATGGAGGGCCTTTTGGAGCTGTTATTGTTAAAGATGGTGAAATTATTGCAAGAGGCAAAAACAAGGTAACGTCAAATAATGATCCCACAGCTCATGCTGAAGTTAACGCGATTCGGGAAGCAGCTGCAAAACTTAGGACTTTTGACCTGAAAGGATGTGAGATATATTCTTCATGTGAACCATGCCCGATGTGCCTTGGTGCTATTTACTGGGCACGTTTAGATAAACTTTATTATGCAAATACTAAGCAGGATGCAAAAGAGATTGATTTTGACGATTCTTTTATTTATGAAGAACTAGAGCTACCTGTAGAAAAACGAAAAATACCCACTACACAAATTCTTCGCGATGAAGCAATTGTTGCTTTCAATAAATGGAAAGATAAAGCCGACAAATTAGAATATTAAGAATGAATAGACTTCAGAAAAACTTTTTTATAAGAGATGTTTTGGAAGTTGCCCCTGATTTACTGGGGAAATACCTTGTAAGAAAGTTTGAAGACAACCGAATCGAAAAATATTTAATAACAGAAGTTGAAGCTTACAGAGGAGAAAAAGACCTGGCTTGCCATGCCAGTAAAGGCAGAACACCCAGAACTGAAATAATGTACCATGAAGGCGGGCATATTTATGTCTATCTGGTTTATGGCATGTATTGGATGTTAAATTTTGTAACTGCAGAAAAAGATACTCCACAAGCGGTTTTAATTCGCGGTATAAAAGGATTTGATGGTCCGGGAAAACTTACAAAAAACTTATCTATTGATAAATCATTTTATGGTGAAGATTTAGTTATAGGCGATCGTTTATGGATTGAAAATGGATTAAAATCTTCAGATATAGAGTTTAAAACAACGCCACGTATTGGTATTGATTACGCAGGAGAAATCTACAAGAATAAACTTTGGAGGTTTATTTTCGATGACTAGTGTGACAATTACTAAATTCCATTACTTATTTCACGCCCTTTTTTCCTTTCTGCTGCGTTAAAATTATTAACCGTAGCTAAGGCTATGCTTGCAAATTTTGCCTTGCATAAAGAAAAAAATATCATAAAATATTAGTAACACAATTTAATAATTGCCACACTAGATTTTTTATAATTTAATAGTTTTACTTGAAATTGATATCTTGTTTCTTGTTGCTGGTATCGTTTCTGGGCGACTATACTTTTTTAAACTTCTCGGGATTTTGTCTGCAATCAAAAATAGTAGCAATTTTTATATAATTATCTTCAATCCAATAAATTATCTTGTAGTTTCCAACGACTAAAAAAGGTAAACGTCCAATAAAAAGTGTGTCTGTCATTAAAAGGTTTTCAATAATATTGAACAAGACGATTCACTAAATTTCTCTTCAAATTTAAAATTATGTATTGGATATGAATACTTTTTCTCAGTTTTTTCAATAGCAACACTTGTAATTAATGCCAAAGCAGCTTCTGGAGCATATGATTGCTAAAGTGCTAGAACTAAATCAAGGAACTATACAGAGGATTATCAAGAGGAGAAAGGATAGCATTAGCATCACCTGAACACCTCTATTTTCAGTATATTTGAAATAGCGAAATTGAATTAAAATGCAAATTTCGCCATAAGCTGAATACGTTCCGCTTTACCTAGAGCATTATTCTGGACTCTTTGTGCGCCCCACATGTACTCAATACCAGTTGAGAATTGTTTTACCGGCTGCCAAATAAGGTTAATATGACCTATTTCTCCGCGCTTCAATGCAAGAGGATTTCGAGAATCTGGTGTATCAAGCCATCCGTAGGCATACGCAAGATTCGATGACCACTTCGAGTTCCACTGATGCCCACCACCGAGTGCCACGGACAAAGCGGGTATAGTCTCTAATTTACCATCTGAATTCAATATTGCATTTGCATTGCTACCCATAAAAGCTAAGATATTTTCGCCAGAGCCCTCACCATAGGAAATATTCCAAGTGAAGTAATTCTCTGTTCCTATGTTCTGACGGCCAGCCACAAGAAAGTTATATTGTATCGCATCGTCATTGGGCCCACTTCCCTCGCCATCCCAATGCAGTTGACTCACACTTGTTCCCAGGACTAGTACACCGCTATCCCAACGATAGTCGGAGCGTAACGCTATAAGTGGTGATTTCCTCTGGGCTTTACCTGGTAAATCATAATAGTTCTCAATACCAAGATAGGAAAGCTCTTCTATCGCAAGAGCAACTTTCCATTGATCAGTAATCGAGTGTGTATACCGAATCTGCGTAGTACGTCCTCCAAATAATGCGTCACCAGCTGCAAAGTCGATCATAAACGGAAGTGATTCAAGAAATGTAAGTGTTGTCCATGATTGTCCAATAAGAAAATCACCTACAGTAATATAGGCATGTCGTAGACGAAATAGGTTTCCATCGCTAAAAAAATCACCTTCAAAAAATGCCCCAAGTGTCGGTAAACCAGGCTTATTATGTCGAATATCAAGATTGATACGGGTCTCTTTGGCGAAAAGAGAGATATAGCCATCATTTCCGTACTCTGGAGTTCCCTCAACTGGGATTGTCGACATTAAAAACTGATCTTTGTCAAGTGTGCCATCAAAGTCAACAACTAAGTCTGTCTTGAAATAACCACCAATCTTTATTCGAGTATCCGTCCCAAGCATTGGCCATGATCCTGGAAACTCATCGGATGTAAGTTTGTTGGCATTTAAGTTTTGGGTTGTTTTTTTTGGTTTACTGAGCTTTTGATGAGCAATACCTTTTGATGATGGTTTGCTAATAATTAAAGTTGTATCTTTGGTACTTGGCGGTTGCACACCGGCTATTCTTGAAGACTCAAGTTGCAAGATCCTCTCTTGTAACTTAAGAATCATTTCCTCCTGCGCTAACATACCTTCCTCAATAGAAAGATTCTTTACTGCCTCGGTACTGTTTTCATCAAAAGTGACTGCCATTATTAATGTAGGGGATAAACCTATAATTATCAACATTGAAACAAGCGTTTTGATATATATATTCATAAGATACTCTTTAACTTGTGTTTTCTTTCATTGCAGCTCATCAGGAAAATTATTGTAAACACTTAATTAACTGTCTAAATTTACGCTTTGAAATGACTAAAACAAAACCTTATAATTTAGGATACACAGTTTCCTGAATAAATAGTTTGTAGTTTGTCGGTGGCGCCGAACAAGATGCTAAACTCAGACGGCATTTCCATTCTTTGTTTAGCATCTCTACACGACTCTCTATTTTATAGTATTTTTATAGATTTTCCCATCCTTCATGATGACCAAGAAGTTCTTGTCCGGATCAGCAACCAGGTCGAGGTTCTCCAACGGATTGCCCTCCACCAGTATCAGGTCGGCAAGAGCTCCTTCCTTCACCACACCTAACTCACCCGGATACGGGTCGCGTGGACCACAAAGTTTAAGTAGCTGGGCATTGTCATGGGTGGCCATTTTCAAGGTTTCATAGGGAGTGTACCACCTCTTCAGCTTGGCCAGGAATTTACCCTGTTTCGCGGCGAGGGCGGGATCGAACAGCATGTCGGTGCCGAAGGCGGTTTTGACCTTGTACTTTTTGGTAAACGCAACGGCATTGTCCAGGCCTGCAACCACTTGCTCGTATTTGGCCTGGCTGATAGGATTCTCAAACACGAATGCATCTTCGTCATTCATCAACGGCTGCATGCTCCACCACACGCCCTTCTTGGCCATAAGCTCCGCGGTCTCCTCCTCAATGAAGAACCCGTGCTCGATTGAAAGGACACCAGCGTTGACCCACTGTTTGATAGCAGCATCGGTATTGACATGGATCAATACATAGGTGTTCCAAGTTTTTGCCACATCGCAGATCGCCTTCGCCTCCTCAAAGGTGTATTGTGTAACATCCAGCGGATCGTACAAGGAGGATACGCCACCACCTGCATGGGCTTTGATCTGGGTGGCTCCCATGCGCAGAATTTCACGGGTACGTTTGATCACATCCGGCACTCCGTCTGCGATAAACGAGTGTGTTCGCTGCATGTAATTAAATTGGGTACCTGGAGCTTCAGGCACTTCATTCGGGCCACGGAAGTCACCGTGCCCAGAGGTCTGGCCTATGAACGGACCGGAAGGATAGACTCGCGGGCCGTCGACCAACCCCTCATCAATAGCTCTCTTGACCCCGAAAACATTGCCGCCGGCATCGCGTACCGAGGTAAAGCCGCGCAATAGCGTTTCCCGCGCCCCCTTAGCAGCTGCGATGCTGAGATAGCCCAGATCGGTACTCATCATCGTGCTGACGGGCATAACGCTTAACATGATGTGCCAGTGGGCGTCGATGAGCCCGGGCATCAGGGTGCGGCCTTTTCCGTTAATGACCTTGACCTTGACCTCGTGCTTCACCATCTTCACGGGATCGTAAACCATGACGTCCATGTGGTCATTTGACATGAAGACACACGCGTGTGTCTTCCCAGTCGCAATCGGGTGCAGGCCGCCGGTCTTCACATCGATTACATAGGTGTCCGCAATCTCTATTTCTTTATCTATTTTCTTGATCAGATTTTTGACCACAAGGACATCGTAACCTTCCAGTAGTTTCTCATTTTCACCGTCAAAAATGTTAACATTTTTGAACAGTGTTACCTCTGACGGGGGGTCGGCCGCCGCAACGGGTAGGGTCAGCATCAATGCCAATAGCAGAGAGCATAATACGGTATTTACGATTTTCATTTTTATTCTCCTTTTTTAAATTGGTTGTCGCTCTATATTTGTCTCCATAAAACAGTTGCCAGGCATATGCAAGCAAACGATCCACACGCCGTCAAAAATAATAAAAGATACTCATCATCAGACGTTCTGCCGTGCCATCTGAACCATTTACATTCTCGCGTTTACCAACCATATATTCGACTCCGGTGGTTATAACATCGCTTACTTTATAGATAATATTTCCATGTACGGCACCAATCTCAGCTTCAAAGTTTTTCCATTTATCTGCAGCCATTAGTTGAACCCCGCAGTCGCAACCAGGAACGTTATATATTAAAACATCAAAGGGTTATACCTCTGAGAGTACATACGGTATAGCAGAGAAAAATGATTTAAGTCATAGTAATAAAATAACCTCCTGATAGC
>JAIORB010000114.1 GCA_021108325.1 Bacteroidales bacterium
TATTGTTGATAAAAGAGCTAAATTTTATTAGAAAATAAATTCGCATAAAGAAAAACGGAGTAAAAAATTTACTCCGTTTTTTTATTTTATTTTATTCTGAACTCTCAATAAAGTCCTGAACATAGGTTCATCAACACCTTTTTCTTTTCGATATTTTATAGCTGCTTGCATTAATTCCGGTGACGGCTCAGTATCAATAGAATTTATCACATTGTTTCTTTTTCCAATTTCACTGTCTAAAATATGAGTAAGATTTTCTTTCCCTATTGTCGGACTTACATAAAACATCGGATCTATAACATTCATCTCTTTTGAAATTATTTCTTCGTCAATAGCTATATTGTATAGTTCTGTATTTGGAATAATTCGTATTCCTTCGGTAATATGAACCATATCATCTTCAGAAATGTAATTATCAATAAATTTAAATGTTTCCAAAATAGTATCTTCAGTTTCGCCGGGCCCACCTAACATAAAAAACCACATTGTAGGCATATCGTATTTACGAATTATGTCTGCACACCGGATTAATTTATTTTTACTAAAATTTTTCCTGTATTTTTTTATCATCAACTCAGAAGCAGAATCAGGAGTACAATCTATTTGAGTAAAACCAGCCTGTTTCATTAATAAAATTAGTTCGTCTGTAACTTCCCCCGGGTTAACTCCCATGGTACGAATCTTTATTTTCAAGTTTCTTTTAATAATTTCTTTACAAATATTTATTGCGTGTTTAAGTGGAGAATTAAATGTTGAATCGACAAATTCGAAAGTAATGCCGGGTATTCGGCTTTGTACTTCTTCAATTTCATCGACAATATTGGAAACAAGCCTCAATCTGTATTTTTTCCCTTCGATGTTTGGATATGAACAGTATATACACTTATGAGTACATCCTCGTTTTGTTTGAACAGGATAACTCCCTTTCTTACTATATGGTTCAAAATTTATAAATTGATCGATATTTGCTCTTGGTATTACTAAAGGACCACTAGCTTGTTCTTTTATCCTAGTATATTTATTATATTTAGAAATAACATTCCCCAACTCTATATCATAATTTCCATTTTCCAAATAAGAAAGTAACTTTGGAAATAATTCCTCGGCTTCGCCTATTATACCATAATCAACATTAAAATATTCAAATATTTGTTCCGGAGCTATACTAAATCCACTACCACCAATAATTAAAGGAACATTGAAATTATCTTTTACCGGATTGATAATTATATTTTTAATTTCGTCGATATACCATTTGCATTTTCGCATAGTAACATTATCAATATTCCGTAATCCCACACCTATATAATCCGGATTAAATTCCCTGATAAAACTTAACAAAGCGCTTGTTGAACTAAAAGCTGAATCAAAAACTTTAACATCATATTTATCTTTTAAAGACGATGCTACAAGAGATATTCCCAATGGAGCCACTGGGTAAGGTAAAATTTCAATATTTGAATTTATTAATAAAATTTTTTTCATTAAAAATTGCATCAATTTAAACTTGTTAAAGATAAAAAAAAGCTCACATTACTGCGAGCTTTTCTAACTAACCCTTACAAACTTTTACTCAACATAAAAATCCTTTTTATTTATTTTAATCCTTAAGTCATAAGTTTAATAATGATTTTACTTTATCTGCAATTGCTTTACCTTCAGCTTTACCTGCAAGTTCCTTCGAAGCTTTTCCCATAACTTTTCCCATGTCGGCCATACTTTTTGCACCAACTTCTTCAATAATATTTTTAATAATAGAAGTTAACTCTTCATCACTCATTTGTTCCGGTAAATAAGCCTCAATAATTTTTGCTTCTGCCAGTTCTTTTTCTGCCAGATCGGTTCTGCTTTGTTCTGTATAAATTTGAGCAGAATCCTTTCTTTGCTTGACCAATTTTTGAAGGATTTTCATCTCAGCCTCTCCTGAGATTTCATCAATTCCTCCTTTTTGAGTTTTTTCCAGTAATAGTGCCGCTTTAATTGCTCTTAAAGATTCGAGTTTTTCCTTATTTTTTGCACGCATTGCATCCTTAATATCCTGATTAATTTTGTTTTCTAAACTCATAGTTTTGGGTTTTAGCTTTTTATATATTATCTGAAATCAATTAAATACACCTTTCAATAGCTAATAGCTAATAGCTAACAGCCAAAAGCTTTCAATTAATCAACATTATCATGTAAATAAGAATTGTTTGGATTTAAAGTAGCTCCATCATTATCCTCATCATCCTTTAGTGAGTAACGTGAAACTTTTGAATCATCAGAATGATCAGGTTGTTCTATTTTTAGATTTTTTCGTTTATATGCAGGTTCACTTTCAAACTCGTCGATATTATCTTTAATTTTTGATGAATCCATTCGTCGTTCTTTCATTCTTTCACGAGATTCATTCAATTTTTTCAAAATCTCTGATTTTTTAGTTTCAACCGCTATTTCAGTATCTGATTCCGATTCCTGAAGAACAATAAATTTATCAGAATCTGTATTTCTGTTTTTCTTTATGTCAAAATCTAAAGTACGTTGAGTTAAATCTAAGCTTTTATCTTCTTCATCTATAATCTCATCATCCAGTGTTAATGCTGGAGCTTCTTTCTTAACTACATCTTCACTTTCTGATAAGGTTATTGTCTTCTTAGTGGTTTTCTTAGCATAAAGTTCAGGAATACTGTTACTCTCGAAGCCTGTAGCAATTATAGTAATACCAATACTTTCCTCAAGTTTTTCGTCAACACCTGTTCCCCAAATAATGTTAGGACTTGAACCTACTTCACTATTAACATAATCGGCTATTTCACCAATTTCATCCATAGTAATTTCGTTTGTTCCGGATGTAATATTTAATAATATATTTTCTGTTCCATTAATATCGTTATCATTTAATAATGGAGATGTTAATGCTTGTTGAGCTGCTTTTACTGCTCGGTCTTCACCTTCGGCAATGCCTGTTCCCATTAAAGCAACACCACTATTTGAAAGAACGGTTTCTACATCAGCAAAATCAACATTTATATATCCGGGAACAGTTATTATTTCTGCAATTCCTTTTGCTGCAGTTGCCAAAACATTATCAGCATACGAAAAAGCTTCTGAAAATTTCAAATTACCACAAACTTCACGTAACTTCTCATTATTAATAACAAGTAATGAATCTACATATTTTTCAATCTCGCTAATCCCTTCCACAGCTTGACTAATTCGGCGATCTCCTTCAAAACGAAAAGGGATTGTAATAATTGCAATCGTTAATAAGCCCATTTCTTTAGCAGCCTTAGCTATTATTGGCGCAGCGCCGGTCCCTGTTCCTCCGCCCATACCTGCGGTAATGAAAACCATTTTGGTGTTACCACCCAAAATATCAACAATATCATCAAGGTTTTCAATTGCAGCCTGACGACCAATTTCGGGTTTATTTCCTGCTCCACGACCCTCGGTTAGAGATTCGCCTAATTGGACTTTTACTGTTACAGGACTATTTGCAAGTGCTTGTGCATCAGCATTACAAACCACAAAATTAACATCTTTGATACCCTGTCTGAACATGTGATTAACTGCATTACCACCTCCACCACCAACTCCAATAACTTTAATTATTGAAGACCTGTCGACAGGTAAATCGAAATTCATTAAATCATCAGTCATAATATTTAGTTTTACCAGTTACTATTTTACAAATACTTAAAATTAAAAATGACTAAAATTAAAAAATTATTATTTGTTTATTTCTTTTCAAACTTTAGGCATTTTAAAATATTTTAGGCATTTATTATTTACATTTCCGCGTCATTCTCATCGAAGATATCTGTAAATACCTTCTTTAAATTACCCATAAATCCGGATTTGTTTTCATTTTTCACATCATCCTGTTCTTCTGCAACATTATCTTTAATTTCCATTTCCGATTCATTAAGCTTAACAGTATTTTTATTCTTATCATTTTGCTCAAAGCCTTTTAGAATAAGTCCTACACCTGTTGCATGCATAGGATGATTAACTTCAGGAATAGCATCTGAAGCCAAATGTTCGGTAGGATAACCAATTCGAACATCCATTCCTGTTTTGAATTTAAACAATGCCGGAAGATGCTTTAACAAAGCTCCACCACCGGTTAAAACAACGCCTGCACTTAATTTATCGAAATATCCGGAATTCTCGATTTCATATATTACGGCATCAAGGATTTCCTCCATTCGGGATTGAATTATGTAAGCTAAACTTTTAAAAGATATTTCTTTTGGCTCACGTCCGCTAATACCAGGAATGGAAACAACTTCTTCTTCTTTTGCCAAATCTCCTAATGCCGATCCATATTGTATTTTTAATAATTCAGCCTGACGCTGTAAAATTGAGCATCCTTCTTTAATATCTTTCGTAACTACATCACCGCCAAAAGGGATAACTGCTGTATGCCTTATTATATCATCGTAATACACTGCAATATCAGTGGTTCCACCACCTATATCAACTAAAGCCACACCCGCTTCTTTTTCATCAGCAGTAAGTACTGCCTCCGATGAAGCCAATGGCTCCAATACCAGTTGAGTAAGGTTTAATCCGGCTTTAGTAATACATTTTCCAATATTTTTTGCAGATGCAATTTGTCCAATTACAATGTGAAAGTTTGCTTCAACACGCTTCCCTGACATTCCAACAGGGTTTTTTACACCCGTTTCATTATCGACAATGTAATTTTGAGGAAGAACATGAATAATTTCCTCTCCAATATCAATAGGAATTTTATACATATCCTGAATAAGAGCATTAATATCATCCTTGGTTATTTCATCATCGTAAGAATCACGATTAATGTAACCACGATTTTTTATACTCTTAATGTGTTGACCGGCAATACCAACATAAACATCCGAAATTTGCTTACCAATGGTGAATTGAACATCTTCAACAGTTTTCTGAATTGAATTTACTGCTTCTTCGATGTTTAAAACAACACCACGTTTAACTCCTTTCGAAGCTGTTTTGCTAATTCCAAGAATTTCGATCTTGCCGTTTTCTTTTCTTTTACCGACAATGGCAACAATCTTCGTTGTTCCTATGTCTATTGCTGCAACAAAATCTTCTTTTTGACTCATCATATTATCGTTTTGTACAAATTACTTGATTTTCAAATTTTAAACTTATTTTATCGTATTTATTCCAACCAACATTATTTAATCCTTGCAGATAAAATGCTCGCAGGTTTCTAAATTTTATTTCATAATTCTCGATGCTTCCGAAGTATATGAGATGTGCTCCAACACGTGGAATTAACTCAAACTCATATTCATCATTCACATAAATTTGCTCTATTTGTGCTCTCCAAAAATCATCTTCGTAAATAAATTTACTCAATTCGTATAAATCACATACCAAATGATTTCTTTTCCAATTCTCATCCCGATAACTATCAGGATTATCGCAATATATTTCACGCGTTCTGTTTACTTCAAAATGCTCAACAATATTCCCGTTAGCAATTAAAACATGCGATGAATATTTGCTTGACAACGGCATTATTGTTCCTTCCTGATCGATATAATAACTTTGTTTGCGTTTATTTACAATCCTTACAATCGGATTTCGCTGATCAATCTCAACCCTGATATCGCCTTCAAGCGTAACATAAACTTCAGCGTTTTTTACCGAAGAATATTGTCTTAACTTTCTTTCCAGTTCTTTTGTATTGATTGACATTACCGATGTTCCGATAACATTCATATCCGTTTCATGGAAAAAGTCTTCAATATCGCTTACCGTAATAAAACCGTTTCGTAAACTATCCAGAATTTCCACCTTAATATCATGACAAAGAATTTTGTTTCTTCGTTCTTTAACAAAACTCATTGCAACTGCGAAATACGCAATTATAAAAACCCAAATCAATATGTTTTTTAAAATTCTCACCTAGGCTTTATTATATAGTTTTTTAATTGGCTCAATAAATTCATCTATATCACCGGCTCCTAAAGTCATCAAAACTTCAGGTTTTTTATTCTTTAATATTTCCAATAGTTCAGCTTTTGTACATAAAGTTTTATTTTGATTTTTAATTTTATTAAAAATTAATTCTGAACTTATTCCCGGAATTGGCTCTTCTCGTGCCGGATATATATCCAACAGGATTATTTCATCAAGCAATTCCAGACTTTCTGCAAATCCATCCATAAAATCTCTTGTGCGAGTATATAAATGTGGCTGGAAAATTCCTGTTATCCTTTTTCCCTTAAATAATTCTTTTGCTGATTCGATGGATGCTTTCAGCTCTTCAGGATGATGTGCATAATCATCAATATACACAAAATCATCACGTTGGATTTGATAATCAAACCTGCGTTGAATTCCTTTAAATTTCTTTAACGAATTAAAAATCTCATCGTTATGAACACCTGACATTGTTGCTATTCCGATTGCTGCAATTGCATTTTCAAGGTTCATTAAGCCGGGTAAACCAAGTTTTAAATTATTGATCCTGCCATTTATTCCAATAAAATCGAAAACATACAGTCCATTTTCAATCCGAATATTTTCGGCTCTGAAATCAGATTCCTTGTCTAAAAAGTAAGTGTAGATTTCAATATCATTTCTTTCCGGAATTTTAAAATCTAATCCAGCTTTTACTAATAATTTCCCTCCCGGGTTAATCTGATTTACAAACTGTTTAAATGCACTTTTTAAATCATTTTCATCAGAATAAATATCTAAATGATCAGCATCAACAGCAGATATTATTGCTTTTTGTGGATTAAGATGTAAGAATGATCTGTCGAATTCATCTGCCTCAACAACCACATATTTACTATCCTTATCAATTAAAAAATTGGTTTTGTAATTTTTTGAAATACCTCCTAAAAAGGCATTGCATCCCATTCTCGATTTTCTCATTAAATGAGCAATCATAGTTGTAATGGTAGTTTTGCCATGTGTTCCGGCAACAGCAATACATTTCTTTTCGCGTGAGAGCATTCCTAAAACTTCAGAACGTTTCTTAATCTCAAAACCTTCTTCAATAAAATAATTCAGCTCCTTATGATTCTTTGGTATAGCTGGAGTGTAAACTATCAGTGCATTGTGTTTATTTTTAAACTCTTCAGGAATATTTAAAATATCATCGTTAAAATGAATATTAATACCTTCATTTATTAAATCGTCAGTTAATGGTTTTGAAACTTTATCGTAACCCGCCACGCTTTTACCAATGGTATTAAAATACCTGGCAATGGCGCTCATTCCAATGCCGCCAACACCAATAAAATAAACATTATGTATTGTTTTAATATCCATTTTTGTTTTAATCTATTATTTCTCTTCGTTGTGTTTATATCCTATTTTCTTGCGTTTTGATTGTTCTAATTCTTCATGTTTTACCTGTTCTAATTGTTTTAAATATTCAAAAATCAACATAATCTTGTCATCTTGCTCTATTTCTTTCTTTTGCAATTGATCAAGCTTTT
This sequence comes from Bacteroidales bacterium, assembly GCA_021108325.1. GTDB lineage: Bacteria > Bacteroidota > Bacteroidia > Bacteroidales > UBA12077 > UBA12077. The sequence goes on from JAIORB010000114.1 coordinate 7,446, forward strand.
GTAAAATATCTTTATGTGTTTCGAGTATTTCACGCATTTTGGTAAATACTCTTATTATTTGAATATTCACTATAATTGCCCGATCACTGTTTAACACACTCGATAACATTGCAACACCCTGTTCTGTGTATGCCATAGGCATATACCGGATGCCACCCCAACTTGAGGTGCCAATTTGGCTCCTCAAGTTATCAAATTCTGATTGTATCAGTTCAAACATAAAATCTTCAGGAAAACGTTTTATGTTACGCCTCACTGCTCTCTTTAATTGCTTTGTTTCAACACCATAAAGTTCAGCAAGATCACGATCTATCATCACTTTCTTTCCCCTGATTACATATATTTTATTAATTATTATTTCATCAGGTAGCATTATCTCATTTTCTGCATTTTCAACCATTTTTTACCAGTTTTAAAACTTCTTCAGCAATATTTTTTGCAGAATCGCGTAAAGCCATTCCTTTTATATTTTCTGATAATTTTTTAATCTGTCCTTTATTTTCAATTAATCCAAGTACAGCATCCACTAATTTTTCTCGGGCTTCCATATCTTTAATCATGATAGCTGCATTTTTATTTACCAATGCCATTGCATTTTTTGTCTGATGATCTTCAGCCACATTTGGCGATGGAACCAGAATAACCGGTTTCCCAACCAAACATAGTTCCGAAATGGTTCCCGCACCTGCTCTCGAAATAATAACATCTGCAGCAGCATAAGCCATATCCATTCTGGTAATAAAATCAAGCACTTTTATGTTCTTATATCCCGATTCATCAGCAACTTTTTTTGCATCAAGGAAATAATATTTTCCTGTTTGCCATAAAAGCTGAAATTCAGACTTCCCTATTTTATTAATATCTCCTATTACACTTTGATTTACTGTTCGTGCCCCCAAACTTCCTCCAACAACTAAAATTGTTTTCTTATACTGCTCTAACCCAAAATATTTTATGGCTTCCTCTTTACTTTCAATTTTATCCAGCAAATCCTGACGAACAGGATTACCCGTTAAAATAATTTTGTCTTTCGGAAAATATTTTTCCATTCCTTCATAAGCCACACAAATCTTCTTAGCCTTTTTGGCCAATAATTTATTTGTAATTCCGGCATATGAATTTTGTTCCTGAATTAATGTTGGTATTCCTATTTTATTAGCTATTCGTAAAACAGGCCCGCTGGCATAACCTCCAACACCAACTACCAAATCAGGTTTAAAATCCTTTATTATTCTTTTTGATTCCCGTAAACTACTTATCAATTTAAAAATGAAACTTATATTTTTTAAAGTTAATCGTCGCTGTAATCCGGTAACAGGTAAACCAATAATTTTATATCCAGCGGCAGGAACTTTTTCCATTTCTATTTTACCCAATGCGCCAACAAAAAGAATATTGGTTTCAGGTTCAATTTCCTTTATAGCATTAGCAATAGAGATTGCAGGAAAAACGTGTCCTCCCGTTCCTCCTCCGCTGATAATGATATTTTTATTCTTCTGTTTCACTTTCTGTTTCTGATTCTGCAATTAACTCTTCATTCTTTTCAACGCTTCGGCTTACACTTAAAATAATTCCGAATGCCACTCCTGTAAACAAAATTGACGAACCTCCCATACTAACTAAAGGAAGTGTTTGTCCTGTTACAGGAAAGAGGTGAACTGCTACACCCATATTTATCATAGCCTGAAAAACCAGGCTTATTGTTAATCCTATTGCCAGAAAAGCAGCAAATGTCCGCCTACTTTTCCGGACTATTACTCCTGCCCTATACAAAAGAAACAAGTATAAAAACAATACAATAACTCCACCAAAAAATCCGTATTCTTCAATTATTATTGAATAAATGAAGTCTGAATAAGGATGAGGTAAAAAGTTTCGTTGCGTACTGTTCCCCGGTCCTTTTCCAAATATCCCTCCTGTTGCAATGGCAATTTTACTTTGCTCTATCTGGTAATTATCTTCACTTTCACCACTTGTAAAACTCTCTATTCGATGTTGCCAGGTTCCAACACGTCCTTGTTTTCCTGATATTACAACACCTGCAACAATTAGTGCTACCACTAAAACACCAACAAAGCCAACTCCTACAAGGTATTTCATTTTTACACGACCAATAAACATTAATAAGAACGATGTTGAAAACAAAATAACCGCTGTTGATAAATTTGCAGGCATAATTAAACCACAAACTATTACAACCGGTAAAATCAAAGAAACAAATGCACCATTAAAGTCATTTAGTTTTTTATCATCCTGACGCAATGATAATACACGAGCTATATACATTATCAAAGCTAATTTTGCAAAATCGGATGTTTGAATTGTAAATCCTAAGCCCGGCAAAGTCAACCATCGTGATGCCTGGTTCAGGCTTGTTCCCATTACCAAAGTAATTGCCAACAAGAAAATCGATAAGTACAAAAACACCTGCGATAAACGCGAATAATATTTGTAAGGAATCAGATGAGTAATAAATATTATACCCAATCCGGCAGCTAACAAAACAAAGTGCTTTATAATGTAATATGCTGTATTTCCTTCCTGGTATTTATAAGCAAGAGTTCCTGTCGAACTATAAACAGCTAACAATGAGAAAATTGAAAGTGTAAAAATCACTCCCCAGATTACTCTGTCGCCCTTAAAGTATTTAGACAGTATCTCCTTTAATCTCATATTCTTATCAGATTCCTTTGTTTAAAATTCAGTTTAAAACTACAATTCTCTTACCGCTTGCTTAAATTGGTTTCCACGATCTTCATAATTATCAAAAAGATCAAAACTTGCACAAGCAGGCGATAATAAAACCGAATCACCTTTTTTGGCAAGGTAATATGCTGTTTTAACTGCTTCCGATGCAGATTGTACATCTATTATAGTTTCAACAATCTCACCAAAAACTTTGTGAATTTTCTCATTGTCTTTTCCAAGACAAATAATTGCTTTTACCTTTTTTCGCACTAATTCTTCCAAAATCGAATAATCATTTCCTTTATCGATTCCACCAGCGATCCAAATTAAATTATTGGAAACACTTTCAAGTGCATACCATGTTGAATTAACATTTGTTGCCTTTGAGTCGTTAATAAACTCTATACCATGTACTTTTAGTACCGGTTCAAGTCGATGCTCAACACCTTGAAAGTTACTCAGGCTTTCGCGAATATCTTCCTTCCGGATTTTAAGCACCTGTGAGGCAATACCGGCAGCCATTGAATTATACGTATTGTGCTGCCCTTTTAAAACTAAATCTTGTATTGACATAGTTAGCTCGTTTGATTTATATTTAATTTTAAAGATTTCATTTTCTTTATATGCTCCCTCAGCAAATTTTTGATTTAATGAAAAAGGAAGCTGTTTTGCTTTTATATCTCGTTTTGCAAGTTCTGATATTGTTACCTCATCATCGACACAATAAATAAAAATGTCTTTTTCAGTTTGATTCTGAATAATCCTGAATTTTGAATTGGTATACTCCTGCATTCCATCGTACCTGTCCAGGTGATCGGGTGTTATATTCATTAAAATGGCAATATCCGCTTTGAAATCATACATTCCATCCAATTGGAAACTGCTCAATTCAATTACATAATAATCAAAGTTTTCACCTGCAACCTGCTGTGCCCAACTCTGACCAACATTTCCTGCTAATCCAACATTTAATCCTGCATTTTTCAGGATATGATAAATCAATGTTGCTGTTGTTGTTTTTCCATTGCTTCCGGTAATACATATTTTAAAAGCATCTGTATATCGCGAAGCATATTCTATTTCAGATATAACAGGAATTCCTTTGTCAATAGCTGATTTAACTATAGTAACTTTTTCTGGTATTCCCGGGCTTTTAATTATTTCATCAGCATTAAGAATTAAATCATTTGTGTGCTTATTTTCTTCCCAGGAAATTTTATACTCATCAAGTTTTTCCCTATACTTTTTCTTTATCTGCCCAAAATCAGAAACAAAAACATCGGCGCCATTCTTACGAGCAAGAATAGCAGAACCTACTCCACTTTCGCCAGCACCTAATATGACAATTCGTTTGCTCATTTTTGTTTTTATCTGATTTTAAGCGTTACTATCGTGATAACTGCGAGAATTATCCCAATTATCATAAATCGCATTACAATTTTTGGCTCAGGGTATCCTTTCATCTGATAATGATGATGTAAAGGAGACATCTTAAAAATCCTCCGGCCTTCGCCAAACTTGCGTTTTGTATATTTAAAATATCCTACCTGCATTACTACCGATAAATTCTCCATCAAGAAAATACCACACAAAATAGGAATCAATAGTTCTTTTCGAATGATAATTGCAAATACTGCTATGATACCACCTAAGGCTAAACTTCCAGTATCGCCCATAAAAACCTGTGCCGGATATGAATTATACCATAAGAAACCAATGGTTGCACCAATAAATGCACTCATAAATACTACCAGTTCACCGGTATACGGGATATACATAATATTCAGGTAATCGGCATAAATTACATTACCGCCTACATAAGCCAGTATTCCTAATGTTGCTCCGATAATTGCGGATGTGCCTGTTGCTAATCCATCCAAACCATCGGTTAGGTTTGCGCCATTGGAAACTGCTGTAACAATTAATATTACCACAATTACGAATACCAGCCAGGCGGCCTTTTGACTGTGTTTTCCCAAAAATTTAACAAGATATTCGTAATCAAATTCATTGTTTTTGAAAAATGGAATAGTCGTTTTTGTTGATTTTATATCATGAGAAAATTGTTGCGTATTTTTTTCAATTGTATTTTCCTTTATTATTTGTTCTGTCGTAATACTTTTACTTTCAATATTTTTTTTACGAACTACAACATCATTGTTCAGAAAAAGAGTTAAACCAACAATTAGTCCCAAGCCAACCTGTCCTACAATTTTAAATTTACCTGCAAGGCCTTCTTTATTTTTTTTAAATGATTTAATATAGTCATCTAAAAACCCAATAAACCCGAGCCATACAGTAGTAATAAGCATTAAAATCACATAGATATTTAATATATCAGCAAATAATAAAGTTGGAATAATTATAGATCCCAGGATGATAATTCCTCCCATTGTCGGAGTTCCTTTTTTACTCATTTGACCCTCTAGTCCAAGATCTCTAACTTCTTCTCCTATTTGTTGTTTTCGCAAAAAATTAATAACCCGTTTACCAAAAATCATCGAAATAATAAGAGAAGTAATTACGGTCATCGCCGAACGAAACGAAATGTATTGAAACATTCCTGCGCCCGGGAAATTAAACTGATCTAAATATGCAAAAAGATAATAAAGCATATGCTTACTGGTTATATAGTTCGTTAAAAATTTGTTTTATCACTTCTCGATCATCAAAATGCTGTTTTACTCCCTCAACTTCCTGGTGTGTTTCATGACCTTTTCCTGCTACCAGAATTATATCTCCTTTTTTTACAAGTAAACATGCTGTTCTGATTCCTTCCTTTCTATCAGCAATTGCCAATACTTTCTTTTTGTTTTCTGTATCAATCCCTGCTTTCATATCTTCGATAATAGTATTTGGATCTTCAGATCGTGGGTTATCGGAAGTGAGTATTACCTTATCGCTATGAACTGACACTATCCTAGCCATTTCAGGGCGTTTTGTTTTATCGCGATCGCCCCCGGCACCAACAACAGTAATTAATTCCTGATTATCGTTACGGATTTGATTAATAGCATTTAAAACATTTAACAAAGCATCCGGAGTATGAGCATAATCAACAATTGCTGTAATTCCATTTTCTGACCTCAGTGTTTCAAACCTGCCTTCGACAGGTTTTATTTCACTCAATGTTGTAAGAACTTCGTTTTTATCAAACTCAAGCATTGTAGCACATGCGTAAACTGATAATACATTATAAGCATTAAACCTTCCCACAAAATATGTCCAAACATCAGTATTATCAATATTCAACATAGTTCCCTCGAAATGGCTTTCGATAATCTTAGCCTTAAAATCTGCGCCTGATCGAACAGCATAATTCTTTACTTTCGCGTTGCAGTTTTGCACCATTGCATTTCCGTTCTTATCGTCAGTATTTATCAATGCAAAACTTTCAGGTTTTAAATCATCAAAGAATTTCTTTTTGGCTTTAATATATTCGGCAAAAGTTTTATGATAATCTAAATGATCATGTGAGATATTTGTAAATAATGCTCCTGCAAAATCAAGTCCCGCAATTCTATTCTGATCAATGGCATGCGAGCTTACTTCCATAAAACAATATTCGCAACCATAATCGACCATTTGCCTCATGAGTTTATTTATTTGAACAGCATCTGGCGTTGTGTGTGTAGCATCAATGGTTTTATCATCAATATAATTTCTTACTGTTGAAAGCAATCCAACTTTACGCCCCAGTTTTCGAACCAAATTATATAATAATGTTACTGTTGTTGTTTTACCATTTGTTCCGGTAACACCAACCAGTTTTAATTTTGAAGATGGATTTTCATAATAAGCTGATGCTAATTTACCCAGTGCCTGTGATGAATTTTCAACTTGTATAAAAACAACATCTTTAAATTGCTCGGCAGGAATGGTTTCACAAACAATAGCTTTTGCTCCTTTTTCAATGGCCGTGTTAATAAAATCATGACCATCGACCTGCGTTCCTTTAACTGCAACAAACAAACACCCTAAATTCACTTTTCGGGAATCGAAAATAATTGCTGTAACAGGTATTTCGGCATTACCTATTAACTGAGTAACTTTTACAGATTTTAATATGTCGCTTAAAACTTTCACTTCAACTTTCAATTAATTAAATGACATTTCGAGAACTACAAGATCTCCTCTTGAAACTCTTCCTCCCGGAGTAATCGATTGTTTCAAAATTGTTCCACGACCCTGCAACTCAACACTCATACCTATATTCTCAAGGATAAAAACAGCATCTTTAACTCCCATTCCTTTTACATTAGGCATTAAATTTTCAGTAATGGTTCTATTTCCCAGCTTCACACAAGAATCCAACTTTGTTGTTATAACCCAATCGGAAACTACATCTTTGTCATTTACATTTATTCCTAAATCAGTAAGAGCATATTTCAGTTCATCTTTATAACTGTTCTTTGTATATGGTATTTTCACTTCGCTTGTTGTTTCATCTGTTGCAAGGTTTAATCCATCGTACATTTCAAAATTTGTAGCATAAACCTTATCGGCAATTTCTCTAAATACAGGACCCGCAACGATGTTTCCGTAATAAACATTTCGTGATGGCGCATTTACTACTACTATACATGAGTACTTCGGATTATCGGCCGGGAAATATCCTGCGAAAGATGCCTGATAACTAATCCTCGATTTATCAATATAGCCTGATTCTTTATTTGCTATTTGTGCTGTTCCTGTTTTTCCGGCAATTTTATAGTTGGTATTTCTTATATTTTTTGCAGTACCACGTTCCACAACCCCTTCAAGCATTATTTTCACTTTTCGCAAAGTAGACCTTGAGCAAATAGACTGCTTTAATACTTTCGTATCGAATATTTTAACTAAATCACCATGATACATTAATCCTTTTACAAACTTTGGTTGCACCATCTTACCATCATTGGCAATTGCATTATAAAATGTAAGCATTTGTAATGGAGTTAACCGAACCTCATAACCAATTGACATTTGTGGCAATGTTACACCCGACCAGAACTTATCGCCCGGATATTTAATTTCAGGTTCGCCTTCACCTTTAATTGCAATTCCCAAACGATTATTCAGGTTCATACTGTAAAGGCGATTAATAAATTTCTCTTCTTTTCCGATATAGTAATCGGTTACTAATTTTGAGATACCAACATTCGATGAAACTTCAAAAACTTCCTGAACCGTACATATCCCATGACCGCCTTTTTTTGTATCCGTAATTTTTTTATCGTAATAAAGTATTTCGCCATTGCCTGTATTCACAGTATCGTCCAAATCGACATAACCATCTTCCAATAAGGCAATTATAGATGCCAATTTAAAGGTTGAACCCGGAGCTCTGCTTTCGCCAATTGCATAATTGTATAATTCTTTATATTGACCTTTACTATTTCTCTCGAGGTTTACTATTGCCTTTATTTCTCCTGTTGAGACTTCCATTAAAACAGCCGTTCCATGCTGTGCTTCGTGACGAATTAGTTGTTTTAACAAAGCATTTTCGGCAACATCCTGAATATCGACATCAATTGTTGAAATCACATCCATCCCATCTTTAGGCTCCACTTCATTACCATCATGAACAGGCATCCATACGTTTCCGTTTAATCGTTGCATGAGTCTGACACCATCAACACCTTTCAGCTCTTTATCAAAAGCACCTTCAATTCCCACTATATTTCCGCCTTCCCCTTTTGTAGTATAACCAATTGTTCTTGCAGCCAAGCTAACATGGGGCTGAATTCTAAGGTTTGTTTGTAAAGCAATAAATCCGCCTTTATACTGTCCCAATCTAAAAATCGGGAATGTTTTTAATTTTTTAAGTTGATTGTAATTAACCCTGCGCATTATTAAATGAAATCGCTCGCCATTTCTGCGAGCTTTTACTAATTCGCTTTTATATTCTGTCGCAGATTTATCTCGAAAAAGCTCAGATAACTTATAAGCCAAAGAATCAATGTTTGAGTTAAAAGTGGCATCATCCATTCCCGTACTTCGAGTATCCATACGTATTTCATAGTATGGTACAGAGCTCGCAAGTAACCTTCCATCTGTTGCCAGTATATCTCCTCGATTCGATTCGATTGTAATATCCTTTAAGGTAAGTGATTGAGCCTTTTCTTCCCATTTACCACCTTCTATTAACTGCAGATAGAGAATCTTGCCAATAATAAGAATAGCAAAAGCAAGCATGAAAATATATATCACACCAACTCTCCATACTATTTCTTTTTTTAAAGGCATAAATTCGGTTATTCTTCAATAATTATTTTTTTAGGCGGCTCCACTGATTCAATTAAACCCAAGCCTTTGCTTTCAACTAATTTTGTAACTTCCGATTGTTTGCTATTAAACATCAACTCGGATGACGTTGTTATAGCTTCTGCCCGTAAATCATTTATTTCTTTTGTTAGTTCGATACTGGCACGAACAACTTTTTCAGCATGATATCTGTTAGCGATATAGATAAATGCCAGAATAACAAGAAAAACAATGTACGGAAGCTGTTTCAAAACAAAATCATTAGCAATCAGGGAACCATCGAGCAGGTCTTTAATAGAACCAAATTTTTGTTCTTTGCGTTCTATCTTTTCTTCTATAAACTCTACATTTCCTTTTTTATCGCTAATCATATTCTTTCTGCTATTCGTAATTTTGCACTTCGTGCTCTATTGTTTTCCTTAATTTCATCTTCGTCAGGTACAATTATCTTTCTGTTTACTGCCTTAAACGGAACTTCTATATTTCCAAAAAAATCTTTTTCTACTTCACCTTCGAACAAACCGTTTTTAATAAAATTCTTAACAATTCTATCTTCTAACGAATGATATGTAATAACTACCAACCGTCCGCCCGGCTTTATTACCTTGGTCGTTTGAAAAAGCATATCTTTTAAAAACTCCATTTCGCGATTTACTTCAATTCGTAATGCCTGAAATACTTTTGCCAAAAACTTATGTTCTGCATGTTTTGGTAAATAAGGCATTAAAACATCAGTAAACTCTTTTATTGTTTCTATTTTCTTGTTTCCTCTTTGATCAGCGATTGCTTTTGCCAGTTTTCGACTATTTTTTAACTCGCCATATTCCCAAAAAATCTTAGCCAAATGTTCTTCTTTATATTCATTCACCACATTCTTAGCTGAAGTCTTTGCGCTTTGATTCATTCGCATATCAAGCTCACCATCAAAACGAAATGAAAATCCACGTTTAGGATCATCGAAATGGTGCGACGAAACACCTAAGTCTGCTAATAAACCATCAACCTGGTCTATTTTATGGTACTTCAAGAAATTCTTCAAGAACCTGAAATTGTGATTAACAAAAACAAATCGCTTATCATCAATTAAATTTGGCAAAGCATCATCATCCTGATCGAATGCTACCAGTTTGCCTTTATCTATATGTTTTATGATTTCCCGTGAATGGCCTCCACCACCGAAAGTTACATCGACATAAATCCCGCTTGGCTTAATTTGCAAGCCATTAATACTCTCTTTAAGCAAAACTGGTGTATGATATCCCATTTATTTATCATTTTCCAGATTTAATTCACCTCCCATAATTTTTTCAGCCAAAGCTGCAAAATCATCATAACCTTCTTCGGCCGAATCATACAATTCTTTAGACCAAATCTCTATTTTCCCGTCTTGTCCCGTTAAGATTGCTTCTTTAGATATATTTGCAAGGTCCAGTAATCGCTTTGGAATTAACATCCTGTTGTTGCTATCAAGAATAATTTCTGCTGATCCTCGATAAAAATTTCTTAGAAACTTATTGTGCTCCTTGTTGTAAGGATTAATTTTACTTCGAATTATAGAGTTTTGTCTTTCCCATTCTTCAATTGGAAAGAGAACTAAGCACTCTTCAAAAATATCTTTTTTAACAACAAATCGACCCTGGGAAACAGACCCCATCTGCTTCTTGAGTGTTGAAGGAAAAGTCACCCTCCCTTTTTCATCAACCTTACAATTATAATCACCGATAAATGTTATCATGTATATTGCCTATTTAACTTGTAAAAATATACAAAAATCTACCACAATATACCACTTTCCTCCATTTTTTACCACTATGTTAATAACTTTTAACTTTTATTAAATGCTAAAACACAAAATATATTTAAATTAGATTGATTAAAACTCATTAGACACAAGGCTTCTAATAAATTCTACCGGAATAATAAAATACTTAAAAGGCATACAAAATAAATTTTAACCTGATTAATTTATAAATTCCAAAATCTTAGACTAAAGTCCTGGTATTCTGTATTATTGCTTAATCCCGGCTTTAAGGCCGGGATTAGTTAATCAGCTAACAAAAAGGGTTTTAGCCCAAAATATGAATAATTCAGGATGAGATTTATTAAAAAATAAATGTTTTATTTTTACACATAAATCATTTAATCCAATGGATAAAATCAGTATAAGAAACGTTTTCAGGGAAAAGAACCCAAAACTTGCTAAGTTACTGCCTGGGTTTATTTATAAATATATTGAACGTATTGTACATCAGAAAGAAATAAACGATGCAATTCCTATTATTGGCAATAAATACGGTCTTGATTATGTAAAAGCTGTTATTGATTTTTTTCAAATAAAAATACATGTAAATGGCAAAGAAAATATACCTACAGAAGGACGAAATATCTTTGTAGCAAATCACCCTCTTGGCGGACTAGACGGAAGCGTTCTAACACATACAATCGGACAAATTCATCCGGAACTTCATTTTTTGGTTAACGACTTATTAATGAGTTTTGATAATGTCGATAACATATTTGTTCCTATTAACAAACATGGGAAACAATCTGTTGAGTATGTAAAAAGAATTGAAGGAATATACAAGTCAGACAAACAGGTGCTTAGCTTTCCGGCTGGCTTATGCTCCAGGAAAATTAAAGGGGAAATTATTGATCTTGAATGGAAAAAAAGTTTTATTTCAAAAGCCATACAGCATAAAAGAGATATAGTTCCGGTTCATATTAACGGGAGAAATTCAAATTTCTTCTATAATCTTTCAAACCTCAGAGGCTGGTTAGGTATTAAAACAAATATTGAAATGTTTTATCTTGCCGATGAAATGTTTAAGCAAAAGAACAAGGATATTATTTTAACTTTTGGAAAAGCTATTCCATATACAACTTTTGATAAATCCATAAAAGCAAAAGAATGGGCACAAAAAGTTAAAGATTATATTTACCAGTTAGCGGAAGGTAGCACAGAAATTTTCAAATAAATTTTAAAATATTTTGTAAATTTACAATCCCAAACCACTATAATAAAAAAATGAAAGAAGTAATTGAAGCTATCAATAAAAATATAATTGAAAAGGAATTAACTCCCGAAAGATTTTTACGAAAAACCAACAATGGAGGAAATGAATTATACATTGTAAATCATCATAACTCTCCAAATATTATGAGAGAGGTTGGAAGGTTAAGAGAACTAACCTTTCGTAATGCGGGCGGAGGAACAGGAAAAGAAATTGATATAGATAAATTTGACACACAGGAAGAACCGTACGAACAATTAATCTCCTGGGATCCTGAAGATAAAGAAATACTTGGCGGTTATCGTTTTCATGTTTGCGATAATAATAGCGATCCTGAAAATCTGGCTACTTCGAAATTATTTAAATTTTCAGCAGATTTTAGCAAAGAATATTTACCATACATGATTGAATTAGGAAGATCATTTGTTCAACCTAAATTTCAGTCTGCAAGTGCAGGGCGTAAAGCATTATTTGCATTAGATAATTTATGGGATGGCTTGGGAGCACTTATTATTGAAAACCCTCAAATTCGTCATTTCTTTGGCAAAGTGACCATGTATCCGCACTTTAATCAGGAAGCCAGGAATATGATTTTATATTTTCTGAACAAGCAATTTCCTGATAACAAGAATATGGTAATCCCCAAAAACCCTCTTGAATTAGGTATGGAATGTGAAAAAATGAAGGCCTTGTTCGCTGGTAAAGACTACAAAGAAAATTATAAAATCCTGCAAAAAAGTGTTAGAGAATTTAATTTAAATATTCCTCCGTTGATTAATGCTTATATGAATCTTTCTCCTACAATGAGATTCTTTGGAACAGCAATAAATGAAACTTTTGGTGGAGTTGAAGAATCAGGTATTTTGATTACCATTGATGATATTCCCCCTACAAAAATAGAAAGGCACGTTGAAACTTATATAGATCAGAAGAAATAGGATTTGCAGAGTTAATCTTAGAAATAGAATTCAATTTTATTTATAAACATTCAATGGAATACTGGAATAATGGATTATTGAACCTTTCATTTTTAACATTCCATCCTTCCATCAATCCAATTCTCCAAACCTAAATCCGATTAGATTATATTCACTAACTTACTGACACATTCTTTATGTGAGGATACTATACTACACCTAATACGCTCTTTGGTTTTTTCCCTCAATAAAATTAATAAATGATTTATTAACAACCTTGTTACCTCCCGGGGTCGGGTACTTTCCTGTAAAATACCAGTCTCCTGTATCATTAGGACAGGCAGCATGAAGGTTTTCAATAGTTTGAAAAATAATCTCCACTTCGGCTTTTACTTCTTTTGATTTTAACAATTCCGAGATTTTAGCAGAAATTTCTTCAGGTGTAAATGGCTTATAAATCTCTTTTACATAATTAACAATTTGCTCTTTTGGCAAGTTTTCCTGTGATTTTGATTTCTTGTAAACATCGTTAATCACAGTTTCTTTTCCCGTTTCTTTTAGTAATTCTATTGCGGCTCTAAACGCAACAAAATCTCCAAGTTTGGCCATATCAATACCGTAACAATCGGGATATCGAATTTGAGGAGACGAAGATACAACAACTATTTTCTTAGGTTTTAAACGATCAATAATTTTCAAGATACTTTCACGCAATGTAGTACCACGAACTATAGAATCATCAATAATAACTAAGTTATCAATACCTTCACGCACTGTGCCATAAGTTATGTCATAAACATGTCCTACTAAATCGTTTCTCCCTTTGTCCTGAGCAATAAATGTTCTGAGTTTAATATCTTTTATGGCAATCTTTTCAACACGAATTTTTTTCATCATAATTCGGTTGATTTCCTTTTCTCTTAATTTATCCCCAAGAGCTAATATCTCTTTTTTCTGTTTATCAAGCAAATGTGATTCAAGCTCATCAATCATTCCGTAAAACGCTGTTTCTGAGGTGTTTGGAATAAACGAAAAAACTGTATTTTCGATATCATTATCAATTGATTTCATAATTTGAGGGACCAACAATCGCCCTAACTGTTTTCTTTCCTGATAAATATCTTGATCACTACCTCTTGAAAAATATATTCTCTCGAAAGAACATGAGCTTCGTTTTTGAGGTATCCTGATTTCCTCCGATATAACTATTCCATTTTTTTTAATTATCAATGCTTCACCCGGATTTACCTCATTAACTTGATCGAAGCCAACATTCATTACAGTTTGTATTACAGGGCGTTCAGATGCCACAACAACAATTTCATCATCTTTATAATAGAACGCAGGACGAATTCCATTTGGATCACGCATTACAAAAGAATCACCATGTCCAATCACACCGGCAATTGCATAGCCTCCATCCCAATCTTTACTTGCTTCTTGCAGAATTTTCTTAATATCAAGATCCTTAGCAATTAATGATGAAATTTCTTTATTATTAAATCCATCGTTTTTGTATTGTCTGAAAAGTAATTGATTTTCTTCGTCAAGAAAATGACCTACTTTTTCAAGTACAGTAACTGTATCTGAATATTCTTTTGGATGCTGACCCAAATCAATCAAAACATTAAATAATTCGTCAACATTTGTCATGTTGAAATTTCCGGCCAACATCAGGCTTCTTGATTTCCAGTTGTTTTCGCGCATTAATGGTTGCACAAATTCAATGTCATTACCTCCAAAAGTACCATAGCGTAAGTGTCCTAAATATATATCTGCTGCAGAAGGCAGATTTTCTTTTGCCCATACAGGATCATTTAATAAATCGGGAGTTTTTTCTTCAATTGCTGAGTGAAAGGAATTTACTTCAGCAAACACCTCCTTTATCGGAGATTCGCCATTGGATCTGAATCGATGAACATTTTTTTTGCCGGGAGCTAAATCAAATTTAAGTGTGGCTAAACCTGCACCATCCTGTCCGCGATTATGTTGTTTTTCCATTAATAAGTACAGCTTATGCAAGCCATACATCCATGATCCATACTTAGACTGATAGTATTCTAATGGTTTTAATAATCGTATTAAAGCTATCCCGCATTCGTGATTAATTTGATCGCTCATTAATTTTATTTTTATTCTTTCAATTCAGGGTAATTAATTCTATCCGGGACAATAAATGCCGAAGGGAAATATCTTTTTATTCGATTAAAATCTTTTAGTGCATCAATCCTTGTTCTGTAATCACCAACCAAAACTCTGAAGTATGGACTAACATATTCGCGGTGAATCGGAATCTCCGGAAAAAGCTCATAAAACCTCGTTTGTGCCGTTTGCATTTGATCCCTTGCACCACTTCCTAAATTTGAAAAAATATGTATTCTATAACCGGGAACTCCTCCTTGACGCTTATTTTGTTCGATATGGTTATAAACCAAAGCATTAATTCTCATGTCCTGAAAAATCATTACTTCGCCTTGCCCAGCCTTATTTTCTTGTATTTTTGAGAAAATATCACTATTAAAAGATGATTCAGAATTTAACTGACCAAAAATATTTGAACTAAGAATAAGCAAAAAAATTAAGCTCGTGACACCTTTAATATTGATCATAGTTTTCAAGATTGACAGTGCAAAATTAATCATTTTTTCTCAGAATTAAATAAACCATGTATAAATATTGGAATATAAGAATCTAAATGCTAACATCCTGTTTTTCTGATACTTTTATCGTTTTACTATTTAATAATGCCTTTACTTTTATTGTGCCCTCAATTTGCATTTCTAAATTTTTTGCCTTTCGTAATTTATACATAGAGGCTATACTTGATAATGCATTTTTCACGTATATATCAACAAGAAAATTATGGACTTCGTCAGATTTAGCAGGAATAATAATTTCACTGGAATTTTTCAATTTTCCTAAGTAACTCCCGTTTATGGTAACATCTAAGTCCATTGATTTTATTTTAATTTTATATCCGTTTGGATTTGTTACGGGAACCTGTAATTCAAGGCTAATCTTATTATCAACCATGCCTTTAAAATTCACATTTTCAATATCACCTATATCAACTGATTTGTATGCATCACAACTACTTAATATAATAAACAGTACAATAAGTCCTGCGATATTCTTTATTTTATTTTTTTTCATCTTTTAAATATTACAAAATTTGTTCCTTAAAAATTTATTGTTGCCAATTCATAGCTTTTTCAACAGCTTTTTTCCAGCCACCATATAATTTTTCTCTTTTTTCCTCATTCATTAACGGTTTAAAAGTCCTTTCTATTTCGCGTCGTTCAATAATTTCATCTATAGTCCAGAAATTTACTGCTAAACCTGCCAGTAAAGCTACTCCCAATGCAGTAGTTTCAATAATCTCAGGTCTCTTGACTTCTACATTTAAAATATCTGCCTGAAATTGCATTAAAAAATTATTAACACACGCACCACCATCAACGTTTAAAGATTTTAACTCAATCCCGGAATCTTTTTCCATTGCTTTAAGCACATCCATTGTTTGATATGCCAAGGATTCCAAAGTTGAACGAACAATATGTTTATCGGTTACTCCCTGAGTAAGCCCCAAAATTGCTCCCCTTGCATACATATCCCAATATGGAGCTCCTAAGCCGGAAAAAGCAGGAACAACATACACTTCCTCTGTATCTTCAACCTCATAAGCGATTTTTTCTGTTTCCGAGGCAGTAGTAATAATCTTTAATGCATCACGAAGCCATTTTATGGCAGCACCAGCAATAAAGACACTACCTTCAAGAGCATATTTAATTTCTCCATCAATACCCCAGGCAATTGTAGTAATCAAACCTGTTTGTGATTCTATTATTTTATCGCCGGTATTCATTAACATAAAGCACCCTGTTCCATAGGTATTTTTTGCCATACCTTTTTCAGAACAAGCCTGGCCAAACAAAGCTGCCTGCTGATCGCCAGCTATTCCTGCAATTGGAATTTCTTTTCCAAAAATAGATTTATCGGTATATCCATAAACTTCGGAAGACATTTTTACTTCAGGTAAAATTCCTTCAGGAATGTCGAAAAGATCCAGTAATTTTTTATCCCACTTTAATTCCCGAATATTAAAAAGCATTGTACGCGACGCATTCGAGTAATCTGTTATATGCAATTTGCCACCAGAAAGTTTCCACACCAGCCATGTATCAATCGTTCCTGCCAAAATTTCTCCTTTTTTTGCTTTTTCTTTAACTCCGGGAACAATATTTAAAATCCAATGAATTTTTGTGGCAGAAAAATAAGAGTCAATGATTAAACCTGTATTTTTCTGAATATAATCACTCCAACCATTATCTTTGAGTTTTTTACACAAATCTGCTGTTCGTTTATCCTGCCATACTATTGCTCTGTACACCGGTTCTCCGGTATTTTTATCCCATAAAATTATTGTTTCTCTCTGATTAGCAATACCTATTGCTCCAATTTCCGATGAATCAGTTTTTAATTTTTCAATAAGTCTTTTGGCAGTATGTATCTGCGACTCCCAAATTTCAAAAGGTTCATGCTCAACCCAGCCTGCTTTTGGATAATATTGTTTAAACTCTTTTTGTTCCCAACCTACAACATTACCTTCAGAATTAAACAATAATGATCGTGAACTTGAAGTTCCCTGATCTAATGAAAGTATATATTTTTTACTCATTATCGGAAATTTTAGAAGATCATAAAAATACAAATTATTAATAGTATTCCAGACAAAAACAAAAAACGGTCAAATCAAAAAAGAAATGACCGTTTTATATCTGTTAATTCTTTTTAGCTATGATTATAAAATGTAGTGGATTATAATATTTAGTTATATGAGATAGTTTCAGGAATGATGGAGTATTGGAAAGATGGAAGCTCTTTTTGTAGATTTTCCATTTTTGCCCGCCTAGTCGTTGACCATTGAAAAAGCAGGAAGGATTCCATTATTCCAATCACACATAATCTGAATATAAGTGAGCAAACAAGCGTTTAAAAGCTACATTAATTTATATAAGAGCTATCCTTTTCTATTCCATCGCTTCTGCAACTTCATCTGTAAGTTCAAGGCTATGATATACATTTTGCACATCGTCATCATCTTCGAATACATCAATCATTTTCAATACTTTTAATGCAGAATCAACATCAAGTGTTTTTGTATCATTTGGGATACGTTGTAATCCGGCATTTTCCACCTCAATATTCAAAGAATCCAATTTTTTATGAACACTCCCAAAATCTTCCTTTGCTGTTGTAATCGTAACTAAACCTTCATCAATTTCAATATCCTCAGCACCGGCATCAATCATTTCAAGTTCGAATTCATCCATATCCATCTCTTCTGAAACAGGAAAGGTAAAAATACCTTTTGTATCAAAAAGAAATGATAAAGAACCGTTAGTCCCCAAACTCCCATTATATTTTGTAAATATTGCTCTGATATTACTTACAGTTCTGTTTTTATTATCAGTTAAACAATCAACAAATACTGCAATTCCATTTGGTGCATAGCCCTCAAAAGACATTTCTTCATAATTCTCAGCACCTTTATCGGCTTTATTTATTGCTCGTTCTACATTATCTTTAGGCATATTCACACCTTTGGCATTATTCACTGCTAAACGTAATCGTGCATTAGCTTCCGGATCAGGGCCACCTTCTTTAACAGCTATCATAATTTCTTTTACAATTTTTGAGAACATTTTAGACCGTTTGGCATCTGCTGCTCCTTTTTTCCGTTTTATAGTTGACCATTTACTGTGACCTGACATATTAATCTATTTATTAAGTGTTTTGTTTTTTAATTTAATGACAGTAAAATTACTAAAATTTAGCCCGATTAATTCATAAACTTAAAAAATAGAATCCTGAATTAATCTGACGACTAAGAAAAGCTAATATTTTGCTGTGCTTCGCTTACAAAATTTAAGCCTTTAAGTCGGGGTTAACCTGAATTATATAAGCACTTTATCATAGACGCATGAATAATTCAGGTTAAAAATATACATGAACCCGATAAGAAAATAAATTCAGACAAGAAAGTCTTCTTTATTAACAAAAACTAATAATCTAACTTTTACTTTATGATTTTTAATAAATTTGCAGAGATATTTTCATATAAAAATATTAAAAATGAATAGTTCAAAATCGGAAGAATCTCAAAAACTATATATTGAAACATACGGATGTCAAATGAACGTTGCAGACAGTGAGGTTGTTGTTTCTGTAATGGAAGATAAGGGTTATGTAGTTACAGAAAATATAAACGAAGCAGATATTATTCTGGTAAACACATGTTCTATCAGAGAAAATGCTGAACAACGTATTTGGGGCCGTTTAGATGTTTTTAAACAAATTAAAAAGAAAAAACCTGAACTTACAGTAGGTGTAATTGGCTGCATGGCAGAAAGACTTAAGGAAAAATTAATTGAAGAAAAGAAAATTGTTGATCTTGTAGTAGGACCAGATGCTTATAGAAGTTTACCCGAATTACTGGAAACTGTAGAAGCAGGGCAAAAAGCAATAAATGTGATCCTGTCGAAGGAAGAAACATATGCAGATATAAGTCCTGTAAGACTGGATAAAAACGGCGTTTCAGCTTTTATTTCTATCATGCGAGGTTGTAATAATATGTGCTCATATTGCATTGTTCCTTATGTTCGTGGAGCCGAACGTAGCAGAGATCCTCAATCGATATTAAAAGAAGCTGAAGATCTATTTCAAAGAGGTTATAAAGAAATTACTTTATTAGGACAAAATGTTGATTCGTATAGCTGGAAATCAGAAGATAATAACCTACCGGCAGGCAGGCAAGGTGAAATCATAAAATTTGCCCAATTGCTTGAGATGGTTGCAAAAATTAGTTCTACATTAAGAATCCGATTTTCAACATCGCATCCAAAGGATATGTCAGATGATGTACTTTTTACAATGGCAATGTACAGTAATATATGTAATCATATTCATTTACCGGCACAATCGGGAAGTACAGAAATTCTTAAAAAAATGAAACGTGGTTATACACGTGAATGGTATATGGACAGAATAATGGCAATAAAAACGATCTTGCCTGATTGTTCTATTTCGACAGACATAATGACTGGATTTTCTGGTGAAACAGAAGAAGATCATCAGGAAACATTAAATTTGATGGAATGGGTAAATTATGATTATTCTTATATGTTTAAATATTCGGAGCGACCTAAAACTTATGCAGCCAGACACTTAAAAGATGATATAACTGAAGAAATTAAGTCAAGAAGGTTAACTGAAATTATTGAATTACAAGGGGAGCTATCTGAAATTAGCAAAAAAATAGATCTGGGAAAAGTATTTGAAGTACTGGTTGAAGGTGTTTCAAAAAAATCAACAGATCATTTATTTGGCAGAAATTCACAAAATAAAGTAGTTGTTTTTCCTAAACAAAATTATAAAACCGGAGATTATGTTTTTGTAGAAATTACTGAGTGCACATCAGCCACACTTATTGGAGAACCTATTAAATAATTAGAACATTTTAATATGAGTAAGGTAATTAAAGAATATAAAGAGTATCGCGAAAAAATGAATGAAAAACTTTTAGCTACTAACAATAAGGTAATTAAAAGAATTTTCAATTTAGATACTAACACTTATATGGAAGGGGCTCTTTCGTCAAAAGTTAAAGAAATGCTAGGCTTGGTTTCATCAATGGTATTAAGATGTGATGATTGTACTAAATATCATTTAGAACAATGCTGCAAATTAGGTGTAAATAATGAAGAAATGTATGAGATATTTGCCGTAGCAAATCTAGTAGGAGGAACAATTGTGATTCCACATACACGAAAAGCTCTTGAATTTTGGGAAGAGTTAAATAAAGGTTGAAAAATATCAACCCATATATTTTAATTTAACTGAAAAACACGATCTAATTCAACCAGTTTAATTAACTCAACAAGGTCTTCTGAAAGATTTATCAACTTTAAGTTTGAATTATTGAGTTTAGCAACTTTATATAAACTCAGTAAAGTTTCAAACCCCGAACTATCTATAAATTTAATACCAGATAAGTTAAGTGTTAAGTTAGATTCCGACTGATTAATCAGTGGTAATAGTTGCAACTCTATTTCTTTTGAGTTTAACACGTTAAGCCTGGAAACATTGTAGAAAGAAGCCAGATATGTGTTTTCGATGTGATCAACTGTAAGCATATATCAACTAATTGTTTTATTAATGCTGTGAAAATAGCATCAATACAATAAATAATAATTAAATAAAGATTAAGTTTTCAACAATTTTTGTTGAAGTTTTCAACTTTTTAAGGATATTAACATATCTTTTTAAAAAAGTAAGTGTAAATTTTGTTCCAACCCCCGGTTTTGATTTCACTGTAATGTTTCCTTTATGTAAAAACATTATCTGTTTAGTTGGAATTAAATACATTTTTTTGTTTTCAGCATACTGATATTCTGCATGTTCCAAAATACAATAGGGTATTTTACAATTAATTTATCTTTAGTATAGACAACAGAAAATTAAAATATGTTAAATTTAAATTATAAAGTTATGAAAACAATAAGCAAATTAATGATCGGACTAGTGTTGTCAGCATTCATGGTAATAAATGTTAATGCACAACCAAAATCAGAAATTCCTGATGATAATAAACCTAAAATGAATTGGTCTGCAGCAGATACACTGTATACTTTCCAATTTAATACTGAATCAAACTCCTGGGTATATTTCCAAAGAGAAATAAGACGATTTGACAATAATGAAAATCCTATTGAAAATTTTGTTCAAATCTGGCAAAACCAATCTCAAAATTGGATAAATTATTTAAGAGTAAATTATACTTATGATGAAAGAGGTAATGAAATTGAAGAAATTACTCAAGAATGGGATGCTTCAACAAATACTTGGGTTAATGCCCAACTAAGAATTACTTCTTACAAAGGCAGACAAAAAGAAGAAGTATTATTCCAACAATGGGAAAAGCCTACAAGTGAATGGTTTAATATTATGAAGTATTTAATCAAGTATAATAGCAATGGCGACAAAAATACTGTATTAATTAGCCTTTACAATGGTGTTACAAAAGACTGGGATAATTATAAAAAATTTTTAATGGACTTTGATAACCCATATGGACCTCCAACAACTGTAATTGCTGAATCATGGTCAACCAATAATTGGAAGGTCGAAGGAAAATATGAAATCGCTTACAACTGGAGAGGAGATAAAACAAATGAAACAAGATATACTTATAATCAAAGCAGCAGAACATGGCTAGAAGGAGTTCTGTTAGAAATGTTTTATGATAAGAAAGGAAATCAAATTAAATATCTGGAAAAGAAGTTTGACTATAGCACTAACAATTGGATGAATTTCAATAAACACTCAGCCTTATACAATGAAAAGGGTTATATGACCGAAAAAACTGAGTATATCTGGAACAGAGGTACTAATCAGTGGGATGAAAAAGGCAAATACAAATTTACTACTGATACAAAAATTTAATTTAATCGAATTTTAAATACAAAAAAGCTCTCCCTACAGCTATAGGGAGAGCTTTTTTGTATTTACTTTAGAATTTATTTCTTTATCACTTTTAGTAATAATTCATTGAGTTGTTTTTCGCCAACATCAGAAGGAGAATCAATCATAACATCGCGCCCTGAATTATTTTTAGGGAATGCTATATAATCTCTAATAGATTCTGAACCACCAAATACTGAACACCAGCGATCAAATCCAAAAGCAATTCCTCCATGAGGTGGAGCTCCATATTTAAATGCCTTTAACAAGAATCCAAATTTCTCTTCTGCTTCTTCTTTTGAAATGCCTAATGCATTAAACATCTTTTGTTGCAATTCTGCTTTAAAAATTCTTATAGATCCACCACCTATTTCAACTCCATTAATAACAAAATCATACGCATTTGCTCTCATCTTTCCAGGGTCAGAATCAAATAAATTAATATCTTCTTCTTTTGGAGAAGTAAAAGGATGGTGTTTTGCAAAATACCTGTTTTCTTCTTCATTCCATTCCAGTAAAGGAAAATCAACTACCCAGCAAGGTGCAAATTTATTTTTATCTCTTAAGCCAAGTCTTTCACCCATTTCTAAACGTAAATCATTTAAAGCACTAAGCGTATCATTTCTATTTCCTGCTAAAACAAGCAATAAATCTCCTGGTTCTGCATTTATATGATCAGCCCAGTTTTTTAGATCTTCAGCTGAGAAAAATTTATCAACTGAAGATTTAAATGTACCGTCTAAATTATACTTTACATAAACCAAGCCTTTTGCTCCTACTTGTGGTTTTTGCACAAAAGCTGTTAATTCATCTAGTTTTTTTCGAGAATATTCAGCACAATTTTTTGCATTTATTCCTCCAATATATTCAACACTATCAAATACTTTAAAACCTTTACCTTGTGCTATCTCTGTAAGTTCTGAAAATTTCATATCAAACCTTAAATCAGGTTTGTCGGAACCATAATATTTCATTGCATCATCATACAAAATTCGTGGAAATTTTTCATTAAATGTTAATCCTTTAATTTCATAAAACAGATGCTTTGCTAATCCCTCAAAAGTATTTAACACATCTTCCTGATCAACAAATGACATTTCACAATCTATTTGAGTAAATTCCGGTTGACGATCTGCTCTTAAATCCTCATCACGAAAACATTTTACAATTTGAAAATATTTATCAAATCCAGATATCATCAAAAGTTGTTTAAATGTTTGTGGTGATTGAGGTAAAGCATAAAATTCACCCGGATTCATTCTCGAAGGGACAATAAAATCTCGCGCACCTTCCGGTGTCGATTTAATTAAGTATGGAGTTTCAATTTCCATAAATCTCTCACCATCGAGAAATTTACGAATCTCCTGACCCATTTTATGCCTTAACTTCAGGTTTTCACGTACAGGGTTTCTTCTTAAATCAAGATATCTGAATTTCATTCTTAGTTCATCTCCTCCATCGGTTTCATCTTCAATAGTGAAGGGAGGAATATCAGATTTATTCAATACAAAAAGCTCACTTGCAATAATTTCAATTTCCCCTGTTGGCATTTTAGAGTTTTTACTACTTCTTTCAATAACCTTACCTGTAACTTTAATTACATACTCCCGTCCTAAATTTGCTACCCTGGATATTAACTCATCCGGAGTATTTTCATCGAAAACCAACTGAGTTAAACCGTACCTGTCACGAAGCGTAATAAACGTCATCCCTCCTAAGTTTCTAATAGCTTGAATCCATCCACTTAGAGTTACTTCTTGCCCAACATCATTTATTCTTAATTCCCCACAAGTATGTGTTCTGTACATATTATTAAATTTTACCTGTTTTTATCATCATTTTGAAATGCGAAAATAGGATTTTATTTCCTTATTAAAAACCAGAATATACTAAATAATTAAACAAAAGTGTCTATAATGAGTTATATTTGATAGGCTTAATTTACAAATAATGGATCTGTACAGTGACGAATATTTTATGAATGAGGCATTGAAAGAAGCTTCTATAGCCTATGATAAAGATGAGGTACCAATAGGCGCTGTAATTGTCCATAATAATAGAATAATTGCACGAGCACACAATTTAACTGAATCATTAAATGATGTAACTGCACATGCAGAAATGCAAGCATTTACCGCAGCAGAAAATTATTTAGGAGGAAAATATCTACACGATTGCATTCTTTATGTAACCCTCGAACCTTGTGTTATGTGTGCGGGGGCTTCCTATTGGTCGCAAATTAGCAAAATAGTATACGGAGCATCTGATCAAAAAAGAGGATTTAGTAACATAAACCAAAAAATAATTCATCCAAAAACCGAAGTAATTTCTGGGATTTTAGAAAATGATTGTAGTAATTTGTTAATTGATTTTTTTAAAAAGAAAAGATAAATCAAAAATCGACAAATAAAATATTTCTAATTCAGGCTTAAAAAAAGGTGATGTAAATCACCAATATGTAAGGTGATATATCACCAAGAATCAATTGCCAATTCAAATTATAGATGCAACATTTGCAAAAACTTTTACACTCAAAAAATTTTTATCATGAAACGATTATTTTTTATAATTTTTCTATTTTCTATATTAGCGAATATTAGTTATGGTCAGGTAGAAATTTCCAGAGCACAGGCTAACTTTATTTATAATTTCACAAAATTTTTTGACTGGCCACAAACTGAGAAGACAGGTGATTTTGTTATAGGAGTTTTTGGATCAAGAGAACTGGCAACAAATCTGGAAAAAGTAACCAGTGGTAAAAAAAATGTCACCCAAAACATTGTTGTTAAATACTTTAGCAAATTCGATCAGATTTCGAAATGTCATGTGATATTTGTTGCCTCTGTTAAATCAAATAAAATTGCAAGTATTCACACAAAAACAGGTATGCACTGCTTAATTATTAGTGATAGTCGTTCAGCAATTAATAATGGAGCTGCAATTCGATTTGTACTAGAATCTGATCGCCTGAAATATGAATTTAGCAAAGGAAACGCCTTAAAGCATGGCTTAAAGTTTCATTCAAAAATTTCTGAAATGGCTAGTAAAAATTATTAATGTTATAAAATTACAAGATTAATACTTCCATTTATTAGCTAATGCCACAAGGGATAGCATTACAGGAACTTCGACCAAAACTCCAACTACAGTTACCAGTGCAGCAGGTGATTGTAACCCGAACAAAGCAATTGCAACCGCTACTGCTAATTCAAAAAAGTTGCTTGCGCCTATCATTGCAGCAGGCGAATTAATATTATGTGGTAATTTTAGTTTTCTACCACTAAACCATGCAATGAAAAATATAAAATAAGTTTGAATAACCAAGGGTACTGCTATTAGCAAGATAATAAACGGATTGTTCAGTATGTTTATACCCTGGAATGCAAAAAGTAGTACCAATGTAACCAAAAGAGCTAAGATTGACACAGGTTTTAATTTGGGCAAAAATTCTTTTTTAAACCACTCTTCTCCTTTGAAACGGACTAATAATTTATGAGTAATGTATCCGGCTACTAAAGGAATCACAACAAAAATAATAATACTAGTAACAAGTGTTTCATAAGGAATCTGAATATTAGTAATTCCAAGTAATAAACCTACTATTGGAACAAAAGCAACAAGTATAATTAAATCGTTTACCGAAACTTGTACCAATGTATAATTTGGGTCACCATTTGTTAAATATGACCATACAAAAACCATAGCTGTACATGGCGCTGCACCTAACAAAATAGCCCCTGCAATATATTCGCCTGCTAATTCAGGTTCAATATATGCACCATAAAATTTTGAAAAGAAAATCCATGCAAAAAATGCCATTGTAAAAGGCTTAATCAACCAGTTAACAACTAATGTCAGGATTAATCCTTTAGGTCTTTTACCGATATTCTTTATGCTTGAAAAATCCACTTGCAACATCATTGGGTAAATCATAAGCCAAATTAATACAGCTACAGGAATATTCACTTTGAACATTTCCATTTGACTCAAAAATTGCATGCTGTCACCAGCAAAATGTCCAATAGTAATACCACCGGCTATGCATAATGCAACCCAAAGTGATAAATATTTTTCAAAGAAACCAATGCGTTTTTTTTGTGCCATATCTATTTTATATTTTCAGTATAGAATTTTGAAAATTCTTCTTTAATTTCATCTCGCACACGATAAAACTCGCTCATTATAAATTCTTTGGAACCTTTAGCATGTGATGGATCATCAAAACCAATATGTAACCTATTTTTTACTTTCCCAATAAATGCAGGGCAAGTTTCATTAGCACCACCACAAACAGTTATTACATAATCCCATTCATCATTTAGATATTTTTCAACTTGATCTGAGGTGTGAAGGCTAATATCAATACCAATTTCTTTCATTACTAAAACAGCCTTCGAATTCAGTTTACCAGAAGCTTCAGTTCCGGCTGACAAAACAGTAATATCTTTATCAAACGATTGCAAAAATCCCTGGGCCATTTGACTACGACACGAATTACCTGTGCAAAGGATTAAAATTTTCATTCTACAGTTATATTAAAAGAATAAAATATCCAAATATACACTATTTGTACATTTTTTCAATTAAGAACTTACAAACAAAAAGCTGTGCAATACGCACAGCTTGAATGTATTTAAAATAATAATGTTATAATTATAATCCTATAGATTTCAAGAATGCCTTTTCATTCGGCTCTCTTCCAAGAAATTCTTTTACTATTTCCATTTCATCAATTGTAGAGCCACGTTCAAGAACAACTTTTTTCAATTTTAATCCTGTTTCCTGATCCATTATTCCGTTTTCCTCAAAAACAGAAAACATATCTTCAGCAAATACTTTGGCCCACAAATAACCGTAGTAACCGGCAGCATAACCATTTAAATGGCCAAACCCGGCTTCAAAATGTGTACCTTGCTGAAAGGTATATAAAGTAATTTCATTTTGTAGTTCTTTTACCAACTCAGTTGTTGATTTTGTACCATTTGCATCATATTTATCATGATAAGTCATATCCAAGGTTCCATAAAATATCTGTTGTATGGTCTGCAAACCTGAGCCTACATTTCTTGCAGCAATCATCTTATTGTGCAAATCTTTTGGTAAAACTTCTCCTGTGTTATAATGCTTCGCAAAAAGACTTAATGCTTCATAATTCCATGCCCAATTTTCAAAAATCTGCGATGGCATCTCAACAAAATCTCGTGCTACATTAGTTCCTGACTGCGATACTAATTCTGCCTTTGTTAAAAGATCGTGCATTAAATGTCCAAACTCATGAAAGAAAGTTTCAACATCGTTATGTGGCATCAAAGTCGGAATGTCATCAGTTGCTTTTGGGAAATTGCATACCAAACTTGCTGTTGGTATTTGATATTCATCTCCTACTATTTTACCGGAAATCATTCCAAAACAAGCTGCATGACTAAATTTATTTTCACGTGGGAATAAATCTAAATAGAAACGAGCGATTAATTCATCGTTTTCTTTTACCTCGTAAAAACGAACTTCATCACTCCATACTGAAGGATTTTTAACTTCTTCGAATTTAACACCATAAAGATGCTGAGCAATTTTAAACAAACCATCGATAACATTACTAACTTCGAAATATTCCTTTAGTTTCTGATTATCCAGTTTGTACTTATCCTTTAAAAGAATATTGTTATAAAATGAAGCTTCCCACGAATCTATTTTTTTTATAGAATTATCACCAATATATTTTCGTTTTACTTCTAAAAGTTCTTCATAATCTCGTTCAGCTTTAGTACGCACTTTTTCTTTCAAACTATTTTCGAAGTCCCACACATTTTGTGGGTTTTTAGCCATTCTATTTTCAGTTCTATACTCGGCAAAAGTTTTATAACCAAGTAAGGCAGCCAGTTTTTCTCTTTCAATTAAAATCTGTTTTAATATGTCGAGATTTTTATCAGCAGCAATATTCTTAAACTTTTTAGCAAGTTTTTCACGTGCTTCATTTGATTTTGAATATTTCATGAATGGAATATATGATGGATATTCCATCCCAATTTTATATGTTCCATCCTCTTGTCGATGTGTGTTTTTATAATCATCCGGCAATCCATCAATTTGAGTTTCTGTAACAATTAAAAAATCCTTATGAGAACTAATATTTGAGTCAAACTGAATTCCCAGATCAGATAATTTATCTTGAATGACTTTCAATTCATCTCTTTTTTCTTTTGATAAAGCAAAACCATTACGTTCGAACTCTTCGACAATTTCTTTTAAATATTTTTTGTTTGCACCTGTTAACCTGGCGACTTCTTCTGATGATGCATATGTTTTTACAGCTTTATAAAGATCCTCACTTAAAGAAATCTCATTAAAGAATTTCCCAAATTCTGCTGTACTTTCTAAACATTTATTTCTTATTTCATCATCAGGATGAACATAAGCTAACAAAGAAACTACCTCGTTAACTTTCATTAAATCATTGTAAATATTATCCAACGATCGCATTGTATTTTCAAATGTTTTTTCATCTGAAGAAACCAAATAAATATTATTAAGGTTTTCTTTTGCCAGATTAATTGCTTCAGATGTAGCGTCAGTAACATGCTGCGCTGTAATGCTTTTAAAGTCTATAGTTTGATTTAAATCATTAAAAAATGGAATTTTCATACTGTTTTCGTTTTTATTACATGAAATTAATCCTGTACCAATTAACAAAATTGTTAAAAAATAGTTTAGTGCTTTTACTTTTTTCATTTTATACAGATTTTATAAGGAAGTTTTAAGGTCACAAAATTAATATTTTATAAATTACACGGTATTAATATTTAATTTTTCTTACGATAAGTTTTCGCTATGAATATTAAAAGACTAGTTGACAATTTAAAAAATACTTACATACTGCAAAAAATGCAATATCTTTCAGATCAAGAAGGGATAATGCGCAGATATATTAGAGAGAAAGAAAATTGGGATTTACATTTAAAAAAATCAAAAAGTTTTATTTTAAAAGCTGCGGAAACAAAACAAAAAGGTAAAATGGTGGTTTTAGGAAGTGGTTGGCTACTTGATTTGCCTTTAGATGATTTATCTAAACAATTTAAAGAAATTATTTTGGTTGATATAGTTCACCCAAAACAGGTTTTACGAAAAATTGAAAAATATTCTAATGTAACTGTGTTAAAAGCAGATATTACAGGAGGCCTGATTAATTACATTTATCGTACTATAAAAACAGATAAAAAGAAAAAACAAAAGACATTGTTAACGTCAGCCAATTTATTTTCGTTTTCATTACCTGAAAATACTGATTTTGTAATTTCGTTAAATATTATGTGTCAGTTACACATTATTTTAATTGATTATATTAAAAAATTCAATACATATTCAGATTCTGAATTACAAAATCTGGTTACCTATATTCAACAATCACATATTAATATGTTACCGAAAGGAAAATCTTGTTTAATTACTGATATTGAAGAAGAAATTTTAGAAAAAGATAAACTTATTGGTATGAATCCGTTAATTCGGGTAGATTTACCAACAGGAAAATTTTTCGCAAACTGGCAATGGAAGTTTGACTCTTTAATGACTTACAGAGACGATTTTAAAACATCTTTTAATACAACTGCAATAGATTTTTAAAATAAAAACTTAATGAGCACGAATTGGGAAATGATTATTACGGATTTGGATGGAACTCTTTTAAATAATAATAGAGAAGTGAGTTTGACTGATATGAAAACTTTGTTTTGGTTAGGCGAAAACAACATAATCAGGGTAATTGCAACTGGACGCAATTTTTTCTCTTTAAGGAAAGTATTAAAAGATAACTTCCCGATTGATTACCTGATTTTCTCATCTGGCGCAGGTGTTTACGACTGGAAAAATAAAACACTGATGCATTCTCAATATATGCCTGACTATGAAGTAAGACAAATATCTGAAATATTAATTAATCACAATGTGGATTTTATGATTCATGAAATGATTCCTGAGAACCACAAGTTTGTTTATCATCGTTCCGGAAATCACAATCCTGACTTTGAACGCAGAATTAAAATATACAATGATTTTGCCATTGAACTTAATCCAAAAACAGAAAGTTACCAACATGCCTGTCAGATTATAGCAGTATTTCCTAACAACATTAGTCTCTTTGATGAAATTAAACAAAAATTTAGTGACATTAAAATAATTCGCACAACCTCACCATTAGACGGAGATTCAATATGGATGGAAATTTTTCCGGAAATAGTTTCAAAGGGATATGGAATAGATTGGCTTTGTAACGAATTAAATATAGACCCGGTTAAAACAATAAGTATTGGAAATGATTATAACGACATAGATATGCTTGAGTATACTGCTGAGAAATTTGTTGTTGATAATGCACCAGACGATTTAAAAGAAAAATTCCCTGTGTGTAAAAGCAACCAGGAAAATGGTTTTACCGATGTTGTCTTAAGATTTTTTGATGTTTTTCATCTTTAAAAGGGAAGATTCTTTTTATAAAGAATTTATCTAAACCTATATCTTACTCCTATCGACACATCTATTAGTTTAGGATATCCCGGAACTAATGTTGCTGAAAAATCTAATGATTTTCTTAATTTATAATTAAACTCTAATTCGCCTCCGTACCATAGAAATTTGTATTGCCAGAAATCAGTTTCATTTCCATTATAAAATCCTGAATTAACATAATTATCGAATTTTGAATACCAACTTCTTCTATAAATAAATGTTGGTCCCAATCCACCATTGATTGAAAATTTTCCCTTTTGTAAAATGACACCTCTAAAGCCTACATGAACTAAGCCAGAGAAAAGGCCTCCACAATCAGAATAAAAAGCAGTTACAGTTTTAAAGGAGAGTTTGTCTTTATGAAAAAAAGATTCGTACCCAAAATATATTCCCAGGTTAATAACTACAACTCCGTTTTTGTCAATTTTCGTAGGCATATTGTCAGCATTAACATCGCCATCAGGATGAAAGCTGAAACCGAAAAATTTAACTGTGAAATTATCCTGTGAAGATCCAATTATAAAAACAAGCATTAATAAAATAAACAGGATACTTTTTTTCATTAAAATGGAATTACTAAAAACCTACAAATTTACACGAAGTTTTATAACTTTCTGAATTAAAAAAATGGAGCCCTTGTTGAAAACTCCATCTTATACCAATTTTATGATTTTTGTTTTTCAAAAAATGCCTCTGCCCCCGGATAATGAAATTTACGTTTAGCTATTTCTTGTGAGAAAAGAAAATATTTAATCTCTGCCTCAGAACAAACATTACCTTCCGAATTCAACAGTTCAGCATGAATAGTAGCAAACTTTTTATTCTGCTCAACCAGTTTTGCACGAATAGTTAATTTTCCTTTATCTGTAAATACAGTATTTTTATATTTTACATTTAAGGTTGCAGTAACTCCCACAGTTTTTACTTTTACGGAAACAACCCAACTTGCAATTTCGTCTAAAATTGTCGATTGAATTCCTCCATGTAAAATATTACCATAACCTGCTAAATGCTTTTTAGGCACCCAATCACTAACAACATAGTCTCCGTCTTCGTAAAATTCCATTTGCAAACCAAGTTGATTATTTGGAGAACAACCGAAACAATTGTAACCTTCAAGATTCGAATAAGGATTTATTATTTTTTTCATTTTTCAATAATGTGTGCTATTAATATTCGAAAGATCTACCTGTAATTGATTCAACAGGAATTTTTATTATTAATACATTATCTACAGATGGTTTTGAATATTTGAATTCTTTATCTGTATAGTTTTTCATAAAAATATTCAACCCTTTTATCTTTTCATCATAATCATCAACGAACATAGCATGGCCATGAGCCAAAACACCTTTATAAGCAAATCGCCACGAACACGCTACCTGCTCATGCCTAGAAAAAAGTTTGTGATCCGTATCGAATTCAACACAAACTTTATTGTTTCTTTTTAATATATCTACCTTCTTACCTTCTTTGCCACAATGTAACCAAATAGTCTGATCATCATAACCAAAATTCATTGCAAGCACATAAGGCGAATCACCATCGACCATTCCTACCCGACAAGTTTTACAGTTCTTAATAATTTCCTCTAGTTCATCAATTTCAACAATATCTTTAATTGCATTATCACGCTTAGCCATAATGATTTACTATTAAATTAATAAATTTAAAATGATTATAAAGATACAAATTTGAGGAAGTAATAATTATAAATAAAAGAAATTTCAATTTTCTGTCATGTTAAACAAAGGTAGTGTAAATGTAATAGTTGTTCCTCCTCCTTTTGCACTTTCTATAAAGATATCGCCATTATTCATAGTTATGAATTCTTTACAAAAAAACAATCCCAAGCCCTTTCCTGTTTCTCCGTTGGTTCCTTTTTCATGACCATTAGCTAATTCAAATACCATTTTCCTTTTTTCCTTCGATATTCCTATTCCTGAATCTGTTACCCAAACTTTAGCGAATTGTTGATTACTATCAATTCCAACAATAATTTCTCCTTTTTCCGGAGTAAATTTGACAGCATTATTTAATAAGTTTCTCATTACCGTGAATAACATATTTCTATCGGCAAAAACCATAACATCTTTTGAAGATGTAAATTTCAAATCAATATTTTTAATTTCAGCAATCGGACGATAAACTTCAATGGTTTCTAAAATATTTTCTTTTAATCTTAAATTTTCCGGTTTATACGGGAACTTACCTTGTTGATTTAACGCCCAGTTTAATAAGTTATCAATTAATGACAATACATTGTTAACAGATAATTCAAGGGTTTTTGAAAGTTTTTTTAAGGATTCGTAATCTTGCTCTTTTACCCAATAAGGGATTAATTGGGTAATACTTTCTATTGATACTAATGGGCTGCGTAAATCGTGGGCAATTATTTGGAATAACCTGTCTTTTGTTTTATTAGACT
>JAIORB010000150.1 GCA_021108325.1 Bacteroidales bacterium
GTACCATCAACCATTGGTGTTCCATCAGCATAATGGGTTGTTTTCAGGTTTTCGGCCATCCAGTATTGCTCTCCTATTTGTACCATTTTGTATACATTGCCATCGTAATCTGTTAAAAGCGTATCAATTATGGTTATTAAATCTTCTTTAATCAATTCCGATGAACCGTAATCGTTAGTAACAGTTAATGCAACATCAAATATTCCTGCTATGATATATGTATGAACAGGGTTTTGTTCTGTACTTTGCTGGCCATCGCCAAAATTCCACAACCAACTCACTGAGGCACAGGCAGAAGTATCGGTAAATTGTATTGCGCCACCTAAAAGTATACTTGTTGTATCGTATGTAAAATAAGCCTTCGGAAGAGATCCATTCAAAGTTTTGGTTGTTTCTACTGTTGTTGAAGCACCGCTATTATCGGTTGCAACAGCCTTAAATGTATACTCACCCGGGGTTACATCGGCTGTTAACCATTCGTATTTATATGGTTTTGAAGTTTTTGTTGCTACCAGGGTTTCATTAAGATAGATAAGAACATCTATAATTTCACCATCAGGATCACTTCCATTTACCGTAACTATTACTGTATCGCCTTGCATAATACCTGCCCCAACATTACCAGAAGAATCAAAATAAATACTAATTGTCGGAAGTTTGTTTTCTTCTTCGCAACCAATGCTTAATATTAAAACAAACGCTATTAATGCATAAATTGCTGTTTTTAAAATGTTTGTTGTTTTCATATTTTTTTATTTTTTATAACCACGGAAATCACTGAGTCTCGATAGCCATCGGGATTCACAGAGGACACAGAGTAATTCTCCTGTTCTCCGTGTATGCTCTGTGTACCCTGACTGCCGTCAGGCAGGTCTGTGGTTATATTTCATTTTTAATTCTTTTAATTAACTCCCTATTTAACTAATAAACCATTTTACTCTTAAACCAAATTAATAACTAACTTTAATTATCTTACTCATTTTTGATTCTAACCCGCTAACAAAAACGACCTTAATTACATAATAATAAGTATTATTTATAATTAGTTTCTTATCTGTAAACTCATACTCATCTGCCG
Source organism: Bacteroidales bacterium (assembly GCA_021108325.1). Classification (GTDB taxonomy): domain Bacteria; phylum Bacteroidota; class Bacteroidia; order Bacteroidales; family UBA12077; genus UBA12077. Next base: position 1,079 of record JAIORB010000150.1, read on the forward strand.
AAGAATAAAGAACTAATTCTTCAATCGAGTTCCCCTTATAAATAAGAAATTGCTTAACCCCGGGTTCATCGTATTTCCATTGCAGTTTTAAATACTTTTCCTGACGATCGACTTCATAAGAGATTTTCGATACGGCCGGTTTATCCTTGTTTTCGAACTGCTTTATTTTTATAGGTTTTGTCGGTTTCGACTCCAGACCTGTTTCATCAACAGCCAAAATAGTGTAATCGTAAAATTTACCTGCCGTTGTTGACGTATCTACATACATTTCAATTGAATCGGCAGGGTAAAATATTTCTTTCACTTTCCAGTTTTTCTCTCCCCCCGCTTTACGATATAATACATGTTTGGTTACATCAATACTTGAACTATTATACCACTTAAGAATAATTCCGGCTTCATTGGTTTCATAAGCATGAAATACAGGAGAAACAGGCGGAATTTTATCGGGCCTTTTCATTTCTAAAATATCAGAAAATTCACTCGGGTTGAAATGTTGATCGACAGCCTGAATTTTATAATATATTTTTCGTGTTAATGTATTGATATTTATGGTATCGGTAAAAACAGTATCCTCAACCGGATCAACTGTTATTTGTGCAAATTCAGAGTTCAAGAAGTTTGACCTGAAAACCCGGTATCCCAGTAAATCAAGGTCAGTATTATTATCCCAGATTAACCGAACAATTCCAAGCGTATCAACATTACCACCCAAGCCAACCGGTTTTACAGGCGGTATACTATCAATTATTTGTACCATGTATGGATATGACTGGTAATAATGTCCGTAATGATCTTTTGCCAATATTTTATAATAGTTATACGAATACGGTGGTTCATCAGCAAATTTTCGCTCATACGGTGGTATCAGTTTTTTATTAATTGTATCAAAAGGGCCTTTATCATTAATGGATCTTAATATTTCAAATCCCTTGATTCTTGAATTTAATGAATCAGGAAATTCCCATTCAATTGTTGCATACTTATTAGAAAATACACCCACGTTACGAATTGCAGGATTTACAGGCAATCGTTTATAGCCGAAACCTGAAATTGTATCAGATGCAGGGGAGATTTCTCCGAAAGAGGTAATACCTTTTATCCTGTAAAAATACTCTTTGTCATTTTCAGGAAGAGAATCAATAATAAACATACGCTCAGGTGTTTCATACGCACTTTTGGTAGTATTTATCAAAGGGTCATCCGAGATTGGTTTAAATGTTTTTCCGTTATCATCAGAACGTTCAACTTTGTAAGCTATAAACACATTCTGGAAAAACTGGTGATTCCAGCTAATCATAGCAGAGCCATCATTAAAATCGCCTCTTACGTTAATTGGTTTTGGCAGTGGTTTGTAATCATCAACACCTACATAAACATACCCTGTATCGATATGCATTTTTTCTTCAGGAACCATTGATACAATAATATACAGGTATTTTTCGCCCTCCTTAACATTTTTGTCAGTAAAAGATAAACCCGATAATCTGGCCGTTGTTGGTGAAAAATCGGCTGCCAGCAAAGCAAAAGAATACTTCGACTCTAATTCACGCGATTTATTAATTACCTCCATTATGTCTGCACCTGCTATACCATGAGTCAATTCAAATGATTCACCATAGATTGCCTGTGCTGCAATAGCAACATAATCATCAGTTTCAGCATAGGGTTCCCAAAAGCTTAATGGTTCAGGTTTAAAAATATCATTGGAAGGACTAACAGAATCAGGATTTTCTAACAGTTCACCATCCCGCATTAATGTATAACGCTCAATTCTGTAACCATACTCATTCAGGAAATGCCATGCAACAGGTTTATTAGGGGCCCAGCGTAATTTAATTGAGTCTTTATAAGGCCTTGCAATAACCCTTATTTTTGCCTCGTCCTGGGCAAAACCCACCGAAGAAATAATTAATAATAAAAGGATAGTTATATATAGTGTTTTTTTCATAAGATAGTATTCTTCTTAATTATAATATATTCTTAATGTTAACCTTATACGTAGTAGTAACTTCGTTTCTACCAGGAATTGTATATTTTATGTTAAATGGATAAGTACCTGATTTTACTATTGGGAACGTAGTGTTCATCAATGTTTGATACCATGTCTTTCTGCTTCCCTTACTCCATTGATATGCAGCCACGTTTTGCAATTCAAGGAAATCGTTTGCATAGAACCAGATCAGGTTATAAACAAAAGCACCTTCAGTTGCTGTACCAAGCGAATATCCACCATCAATTTCACTTTTTGTTAAAGTTTTATTAAAAGGAATTTGCCTGATATAAAGGGCTTTTACAGGAGGATAACCAATATCAAAATCAGGATTTCTCCACGTAATTTTTAAAGTAGATTGCAATGTATAAGGATCATAAACCAAACTCTTAATTGTATTCTTATAATAATTATCTGATAATACAGCTTCGAACTGAATTAACGGGGTAATTTCCGTAGTCCAGTGTGTTTCATATTTTTCAAATAATTCCTTACCAAATATGGTAACACCTAGCTCATGAACATCGGAATGAATATTTCTCCTGAATCCTGTTGATATGAACATATCGTCAAGTTTTTCTTTTAATGTTGCATAGTAACTTGTCCTGAAATGAGATGTAAAAATTGATTTTTCTTTTAAGTTTTTAATATCACCTTCGGCTTCTTGTGTACTAATTGTTATATCCTGGCCCTGCCCCCGCTCTCCGAGATCTACCATTTGTTCACTCAACGTAACATTCTGATCTACTGCATCCTGTTGCACCGGAAGGTTAACAATATCAAATTGATAAATAGAATTTAATAATATTCCGGAAGGAATACTATATTCAATTTCATTGTTTTGTTTGTAAACAAAATCAAATAAATACGCGGTACCATTGGCCACTGTATATCTTCCTTTTTGTATAAAATCAGGGTTCGATTCAAATAAATAATCCTGCCCTTGTTTTAATTGAACATATCCTTTTGCATACTCATCATGATAAAAATTATAATGACTTAATATTGGATAACAATATTTTACATTATGTAAAGGAATATAATCAGGAGCTTTACCAGTAGTAAATGAAACTTCCATTGATTCTATTATTACTTTGTCATCCACTTTTACCGGTTTCCAAATACTTCGGTCACGTTCTTCGAAACTTATTTGAGCAATTGCTTTAATATTTGATTCCCCGGGTAAAATATCAACTGGTTGCAATGCTACAACGGTATGATCAGCATTCCATTTGTATCCAGCCTCAAATTCCTGATTGTCTTTAAGCACTTTAAAATGATCCAATTTAATTCTAAATGCTTTTCGTTCGCCATCCAGGTCAACCATTTCAAAGATTTTATCAATCTCCATATTAAACACTGCCTGTGGAGAATTAAATACATCCACATCAGCTTTACCATTTGCAGGGGTCAAATCAGCAATGACCTCTATTCCTTCCAGAACACTTCCTTCGGCAACAATTTCACACTCTTCGCCAATTGTTACTTCAAATTTACAATCACCTTTAATCATACCCCCGAGTAAACTATAGTAACCACCAACAATACCTCTCATCCAGAATGGATTTGGTAATTTTGCCTGCAGAACCGCTGCCATTCCCAAGTCAATGATTTCATATTCTTTACTTTTGCCAAACACTTTCACTTTGATTCCTATTTTACCGGAAAAATAAGCAAACGATTGCCCGTTGGCATACCATCCGTTAATACCCAGTTCTTCGCTACTGCCTTTACAATGAACATCGCCATAATCTTTCAACATAATATCAAAACCAATACCAGCAGTAAATCGTGCATAAAAGATTAAAAATGTTAAATCCCCTGTATCCATGGTGATTCTGGCACCAAACGCGATCCCACGACCTGATGCCAATTCATTTTCATCGCCCATATAATCAAGGTCAATACCGCCTAATATTCTCGAAACTTCAGCAGGCGGAGGAGGGCTTCCCGGAATATGATCCCCTACCATAAAGTAACTCTCTAATTTAAGTATGCCCAGCACTTCTAATCCAACCGGATTGTCTGGAGAACCTATATGTATATACCATTCGCCCGGAGAAAAATGGAAAACTGATTCGCCTGCCAAATTATTGGGGCCTACACCTTTAATTATTCCTGCAGCAACATTCACATAAACTTTCATATTAGCATGCAATGTTTTTTCAGGAAAGTTCATATTAATTCTAATGTTCGCCGATAAGGAAGCTGCAGTATTTACTTCAGGATCTTTACCGCCTTTCATTTCATCAATCTGGTTTTTGAGCTCAACAAGTCTTTGTGTAGGACCCGGTAACTGTGGTGTTATGAAACATGCATTCCCCTGAAAATCTATCGTTCTTATCCCACCTCCATGGTTAAATACAATTTCAAGTGTAGCATCTCCATTAAACACTGTTTCGGCACTATTCAGGATTAATCCTACAGAAGCTTTAATGCCAATCAATATCTCTCTATCTGGCCTATATATAATACCAGATTGCGTTCTCCCAATTGTTCCTCCAAATTCTTCTCCAAAGTCAAGCTGCCGCATATGGTGAAATACACCACCCCCAAACTTATTCAAAGCAAATGCTCCCAGTGGAATACCCTTTTTAAATGTTGCCATTGCATCTGCATACCAGTATCTGTATCCATCGACTTTACCAAATAAGGCCATACCTTCAATCGTAACCATATTAATGATCTCGATTGTTGCTGTCCCTTTAAATCCATCACCGTAATATTGATTATTTTTGAAAAACTCAAGACTCCCCTTTACTTTATATGCTCCACCATTAATATCTACAGCTATTTTTGTTAATTCTAAATAGCTGTATTTCCATGATTGAACCCCACTTGATTCGCCCATTTCTCCAACTATCATAAGTCCACAGTCAGCACCAAATCCACCGTCACCTTCACCAACAAGATTTAGAATAAGATTAAAGCTAATCCCAATTTTGGTATCAGACACCGATGTCATTCCGATATTCTCGATACTTACAGGAAAATTTCCGGTTTTTTGCTGCACTAGTTCCGATCCAAAAGAAAACACACCAACTTTTACATAAGGTTTTGTTGATGCAATTTCCAATGCTTCAAATGTTATATCGGCAAGTTCGACACCTCCATCAGAAAGGCTAATGCTTGCATCTCCATTTAAAACTGCTCTGGGCTTAAACTTGCTATCTTCAACTTTTACCTCTATAAATGAAGTTTGGGCTAAATTTACATCTGCTGCCCATATATCCATCTTCACATCCTGGGTAGTTGAAATTGTGAATGCGTATTCACCGCCCATATCAATTAAAGCTGTATATTCCAGAGGATTATCTTTTGATAATATTGGAATAACAACTTTCCCTGCAAAACCGGCTTTTGTTAATTGATTTGCTGTTAACTCAACGCCAATTTTATCAAGGGAGAATGCCCAGTTCCCCATTTTTCCTTTTTCGAGTGATATAATATTTTCTGCTATGAGTTTCCCTGAAAATCCTTGATCATCAATTATTAAATCATAAGCATTAAAGCTGGTTCGTACGCCATCTGTTCCAAATTCTTCCGGCAATCTCACTGCCGCATGTCTTAGGTAAAACCCTCTCCATAATTTTCGATTTCCTTCCAGAAAATATGTTGATGTATAGCCTTCAGGAAATCTCATTCCGGCAAAATTATTATGATCACTGAAATCAAGTACAGCATCTTCAACTAAAAACCCTACACCTTCAACACCTGTAACCTGAAAAGCCGGCAGACTTAAACTTACAATTAAGTCGTTCCAATCTGTCATTTCAGCAGTAAAGCTGCTTGTTACTTTTTGCCCTTTAATGATTTTACCTTTTGCATCTTCCGGAACGATCAAATCTTCAGAAAAAATAATATCTGCTGAGATTCCCATTCGTTTAAAACCATAGCAATCCCAAACAACATAGGTTTGTTCATCAGCCTTTATTACTAAGTCAATTCCATCACCAAAATTTAAAGGAACAGGAGTTACTAATTCCAGGTAAACTTCTCCTTCAAGTCCACCACCAAAAGAAAAAGGAATATTTCTTCCTCTAAAAGCAAGTTTGCACTTAGGTGTTTCAAGTGACATAAATGCATTAAAATATGCACCTTCAGGCCTAAAGCTAACTTCCTCTATAAGAATAATATACTCCAACCCTCCAAGTTCAGTTTTTATACCTACGGGTAAACTAATAATTGCAGCGGAATCAAGCTTGTCGACAAATCGATTTTCACTCTCAACCAGTTCTAATAATTGATTTGCTTTATCAATATAATAAGCTGCGGAATCTTCTGATATTTCATATTCAGATTCAAAGTCTATTGTACTCGAATTACGAAAACTCTCATTAGCTCTAATTTCACTTTTTGAAAAATCAAATTGCCGGGTTTGGTTTATAAAATATCTATCTGTTGAAGTTTTTGAACTATTATTGAAAGATTCTACACTCGATTTAATATCAGAGTTTTCTGTATTAGATAAATTATCTGGATTAGCTAAAAGATGATTATTAAAGAATAAAAAATAACCAACCAATGCTATAAAGCATAGTGCATTTTTCATTAAAGGTAATTTTCTCAATTATTATATTTACTATTTTGCTGTAAATTAGCAAAATAAAAACGAAAGTAGTTATAATACCAATAGCTGGAATCGCTAATATTGTGTTGTAAAACACATTTAAAAACGAAACATTTTAATTTAACTTACTGATATTCAATTTAAACAAAAAGAATAGATTTGTATCCCGCTAAATATCGAGTTTTGTCGAATATTGTAGTTTTCATAATTTAACAAAAAGGATTAAAAAATCGAAAAACATTATGTATAATTTAGAAATAGTCTAATTAAGAATTTGTGTAGTATTAGGATTTTTACTTGCATTCATTTTATCCTTGTTATTTATAATCATCCTAGATTCCGGATCTTCGTTACACCACATCCGAAATGACATCCTTTTTTCGCCATATATTTTAATTCTTAATCCTCACTACTTATTAATAACTATTTTTAATAATCACATAATTATCTGCATGTTCAGAAAACCATTCACGTATAATTTTTAAAGCTCCTTCATAATCATCTACAATCAAATCTCCTGTTGAATCAACCTCCAAAGGAAAATCTTTAATAATTGGCGCTAAAAATTCCATTACACGGTAACCACAAGCAATTCGTTGAGGATTTTCAGGATTAGCTGAATAACAATTTTTGGTTTCATCTTGCAATATTTCTACTAGATAATCAATCGCTTTATGACACCTGATATAAACCAAATCTGGTACTAATTCATAAATAACATCATCGTTCACAGCTTGTTTTTTTACTAAGTCAACACAAAAATTAATTTCCTCTTCAACGCCCAACCGTGCTAATGCAAGATGCGTAGCCCATACTACCTTACTTGAACGGTAATTGCCATTTCTTAAGTTATTCATTAGATATTCAATTTGATCATTTAATCCGGCAAATGCCACAAGCTTTATTATTCTATCGAGATACGAACTCTGTTTATGCATTATAATCCTTAAACTATCTTTCGATGCTTCATTAAAATCCGTGGAATAAAAATTAGTTAACCAACTTGCTGCACTTCCAATATTTCCTGAATCTTCATCTTTTAATGCTTGAACTAAATTGAACACAGACACATTTCGTAATTCTTTGTCGTTACTTTTATAAGTAGCCTTATAAGTTAAATAATACGCTTTAGAACGAACTTTTGCTAACGTATCAGTATAGTATTCGTTTAATAGTTTTAATAACTCTCCGGCATTTTTTTTACTATATAATTCTTTCTCTGGGCTTGCAGAATAAACTTCCTTTCGGACAATATCCATGTAATCGTCTAAAAGCTTTCTTACAGAGCTATCATTCTGGGCATTTATAATGTATGCACTAAGCATTAAAAAAAGAGATAATGTAATTTTCTTAATCATAGACATAATTAGTTATTTAATTTTCTAAAAAACGAAATTAAATAATTTATTTGATTAAAGAACAATGATTGTACATTTCGTCCTAAAAAAATTAGGGAATCAACCCAAAAGTCAGGTAAATAAAAAACGGTTGCATTTCATATTCATGCAACCGCTTGCTTTTCAAATAGCGAGAGGCAGAATTGAACCGCCGACCTTCCCGATAATACATCGGGACGCTCTAATTCATCATAATAAGAGACTCAATATATTTCCTGCTTTTCTTCTTCTTTATAGCTTTTTCTCGTTTTATTGCTTCAGTTTTAGTCACATATTGTTCACTATAAACTAATTCCCAAGGGATTCCTGATTTAGTTGAAATTGTTGCTCCTGCATTATGTTTAATGATTCTGGTATTTATATTTGCAGTATATTCAATATAGAAACTATCTCTTTTTTTGCTATATATAATGTATACAAAATACATCTAAACTTTTTTATTATCAAAAAAGCAAGTCAATTCGACCTGCTTTATTTAGTAGCGAGAGGCGGAATTGAACCGCCGACCTTCCCGATAATACATCGGGACGCTCTAATTCATCATAATAAGAGACTCAATATATTTCCTGCTTTTCTTCTTCTTTATAGCTTTTTCTCGTTTTATTGCTTCAGTTTTAGTCACATATTGTTCACTATAAACTAATTCCCAAGGGATTCCTGATTTAGTTGAAATTGTTGCTCCTGCATTATGTTTAATGATTCTGGTATTTATATTTGCAGTATATTCAATATAGAAACTATCTCTTTTTTTGCTATATATAATGTATACAAAATACATCTAAACTTTTTTATTATCAAAAAAGCAAGTCAATTCGACCTGCTTTATTTAGTAGCGAGAGGCGGAATTGAACCGCCGACCTCATGATTATGAATCATGCGCTCTAACCATCTGAGCTACCTCGCCATTATTTTCTCAATATCGTTGTTAAACTCGCGACCTTCCCGATAAAAATCGGGACGCTCTAACCATCTGAGCTACCTCGCCATTATTTTCTTAATATCATTCTTAAACTTGCGACCTTCCCGATAAAAATCGAAACGCTCTAACCCTGCTGACGGCAGGCAGGCATCTGAGCTACCTCGCCAAATCAGTATATGATATTGGGGTGCAAATATAATATTTTATTTCGTCTTTTATAATCTGCGTGTATGAATTCTTAAAAAAAAATTATATATTGCGTTTGAGGGAAAAATTGCAAAAAATCTACCTATGAAAAATAAAATTGAATTAGAATACTCGATAAACTCATCTCCCAAAATTTTATTCGCAAGATTAAGTACTCCCGGAGGTTTGTCTGAATGGTTTGCTAACGATATAAATATACAAGGCAGTGTTTACACTTTTATATGGGATGGTTCAGAACAAAGTGCAGAATTAGTTACAAAAAAAGATAATCATCTAGTTCGCTTTAAGTGGATTGATGATGAAGATGATGCATATTTTGAATTTAAAATTCATAAAGACGAATTAACCGGCGATGTAGCACTTATGATTACTGATTTTGCAGATGACGATGATAAAGATGATACAATAGATCTATGGGACAGACAAATTGATGAATTAAAACACGCACTTGGGCTTTAATTTTTTCAAAACCTTAAATTCTTATAATAAAATAAATTATTTTTGTAATCGTTTTATATAAAAATTAATTGGTGTGAAGCGATTACATAAATTTGTTTTAAAATCTTTTTCTGGTCCGCTAGTCGCAACATTCTTTGTTTCTCTTTTTATCCTTTTAATGCAATTTTTGTGGAAATACATTGATGATTTAACAGGAAAAGGCTTAGAATGGACAATAATTGCCGAATTAATTCTTTATGCTTCAGCACGACTAGTACCAATGGCTTTACCATTATCTGTTCTTTTATCATCAATAATGACATTTGGTAATCTGGGTGAGAATTTTGAGTTAACAGCAATTAAATCTGCGGGTGTTTCTTTACAAAGATTTATGACTCCATTAATACTTTTAACAATAGTTATTAGTGTAGGGGCTTTTTACTATCAAGATTATGTTATACCATATACAAACCTAAAGACCGGAGCTTTAATTTATGATGTAAAAAATCAACGTCCTGAATTACAAATTAAAGAAGGGATGTTTTATAATGGAATTGAAGGTTACAGTATTAAAATTGCAAAGAAAAATTATAAAACAAATCTTTTACAAAATGTTATGATTTATGATCATAGCAAAAATAAAAATAATGTAAAAGTGACTATTGCTGATTCAGGTTATATGCGAATGACAGCCGATGAACAAAACCTGATCCTGACTTTGTATAATGGATATACCTTTGAAGAAATTGAAGAGACTAAGAAAAACCGAAGGCCAAAAGACAAAACATACCCACACCGAAGACAAAAATTTGAAAAACAAGTAGTTGTTTTTGAATTAACAGGATTAGATTTTAGCCGCAGCGATGATGATTTGTTTAAGAATAATTATCAGATGATGAACCTTAAGCAACTTGAATATGCCGAAGATTCATTAAAGAATGAATATGATAAACAAATAAAAAGATTTGCTTCAACACTCTCAACCGGCAACTATTTTAAGAAAGAAAAGCTTTTAATCGAAACACAGAGAAAGAAGCCAACAATAAAACCGGCACTACCTGATAAAATTAAAAGAACTCTTGTAACACAAGAAAAGGATTCAACTATTAAAATTAAACAAGATTCCAAATCAGATTCATTACATATTTCATCGCATAGCTTTAACCTTGATAGCATATATAATTCTCAGAAAAGCAAAGTTAAAGAAGATGCTGTTAAGTATGCATTAACTTATGCCAGAGCGGCTCAGAATAATATTACAAATTCAAAAAAACAATTTACCCATAAAGCTGAACGAATTCGCAGACATCAAATTGAATGGCACAGAAAATTTACTCTTCCCTTTGCATGTTTAGTATTTTTCTTTATCGGAGCTCCTTTTGGTGCAATTATTCGTAAAGGTGGATTTGGAACGTCCGTTGTAGTTGCAATCTTATTTTTTATCCTTTATTATATCATTTCTATTTCTGGAGAAAAATTTGCAAGAGAAGGTGTAATGTCTGCCTACGTTGGTATGTGGTTATCATCATTTATTTTAATGCCTTTAGGGATTTTTCTCACTTACAAAGCCACAACAGACTCTGTGATATTAAATGCTGATACATATTTACTTTTCTTTAAGAGGCTTTTTATAAGATTTTCAAAGAAATCAAATTAAATGAAGATATTACAGATTGCAAATAAGGCAATATACCCTCCTGATGGTGGCTCACTAGCCATTTTAAGTTTATCAAAAGCTTATATTAGAAACGATCACCAGGTCCATCTTTTAAATATGATAACTCATAAGCATTTCAATAATTATGAGATAATAGAAAGTGAATATAAAGATTCTCTTAAAATATCCGGAGTTAATGTCAATACGCAAATATCTTTTTTCAAGCTTCTTTTAAATCTACTATTCTCGAATAAACCTTATATTGCCAAACGATTTGTTTCGAAAAAATTTGTTTCACAACTTATCAATTTATTGAATAATAATTCCTTTGATTTTATTCAGATCGAAGGGTTATACTCACTTCAATATATTAACATCATTCGAAATGAATTTGACGGAAGCATTTTATACAGACCTCACAACATTGAATACCAGATATGGGAGAGAAATTCCAAAGAAACTAAATCCTTAATTAAAAATTTATACTTCAAATCTATATTTAAACGATTGAAAAAACTAGAGGGAAATTTGCTCAATACCTATGATTTTTTAATCCCTATTTCCGAATCCGATGCAAAAATTTATAAAGAATTAGGTAATACCAAACCTGTTAAAACTTCACCTTTTGGAATTGATTTAAAGAATATTCAAGATCAATATGTTGAAATCGACTCAGATACGGATCATTTCATTAATTATATCGGAGCCCTTGACTGGATTCCTAATCAAGAAGGATTATTATGGTTTATTGAACATTGTTTTCCGGTAATTTTAAAATCATTCCCTGATGTTATACTTAATATAGCCGGACGAAATGCTCCCAAATGCTTAATCAGAAAATTTAATCATAGTAACATTAATTACCTGGGAGAAGTAAAAAATGCTTATGAATTTATTCAAAACCCGGGGCCCATTATTGTACCATTATTTTCAGGAAGTGGTATCCGAGTCAAAATTATTGAAAGTATGGCATTAAAAAAAGCCATTGTGGCTACAGATACCGCTGCTGAAGGAATTGACTGTTTGCACAATAAAAATATTTTATTAGCAAATAACGATCATGATTTTGCCAATTCTGTAATCTCAGTTTTAAAAAATATTGGTTTACAAAAAAATATTGGAGAAAATGCATTTAAATTTGTAAAAGAGCATTATGATTTTGAGAAAATTGCAACTGATATTTTAACCTTTATTAATATTGCCACAGCACAAGGCTGCAAACAAATTAAAAATGAGCTAAAATGACTAAAATAAATTAAAATTTAAAATACTTAAAAAGGTTTACGGTAAATTTAACCAGAAATAACAAAAGAGTAATAATAAGATATACTTTTCTTTGTGAAATCTTTGTGTTTTAGTGCCTTCGTGACTATTAAAAACTTGCCACAAAGACTCAAAAAACGGCAAAACCCTCACCGAAGGTAAACACAAAAAGTAAAATTTGTCGTACACCCTGTTTAAAATGTTAAGTAAATATTTTAGTTCATTTTATATTTTAGGCATTTATAAGTATTTTAGGCATTTATAATTACATAAATTATCGTGTATATCTTATTTTGGACACTTTTACTAATTATTTTATATTCATATATTGGATATCCTTTTCTGATATACATTGTAAGTTTATTAGTGCAATTATTTACGGTTAGTAATAAGAAAAATCAAAATAGCATCTATGAGCCCGATGTAACGCTCTTTGTGGCAGCTTACAACGAGATTGAGTTTGTTGATAAAAAAGTTAACAACTCATTTTCTTTAGATTACCCAAAAGAAAAATTACATCATATATGGATCACCGATGGATCAAATGATGGAACTCCCGAAGCTTTAAATAAATATGATAATATAAAAGTATATCATAATGTTGACCGTAAAGGGAAAATTGGTGCAATCAACCGGGGAATGAATTTTGTAAAAACTCCTATTGTTATTTTTTCTGATGCAAATTCAATGCTAAATAAACAATCTATTCGCCATATTGTAAGTGAGTTTCAAAATTCAGTTGTAGGTTGTGTTGCAGGGGAGAAACGAATTATAACAAAAGATAAAGATAATGCTGTTAATGCAGGTGAAGGAATTTACTGGAAATATGAATCTTTCATTAAAAAATGTGAATCGAAAATAAATTCCGCCATAGGTGCTGTTGGTGAATTATTTGCTATTCGAACAGAGTTGTACAATGAAATTGAGCATGATACTATTCTTGATGATTTCATTATTTCATTACGCATTGCACAAAAAGGATACAGTATAAAGTATGCTCCAAAAGCTTTTGCTACAGAAGGAGCATCGATTAATATTCATGAAGAATTAAAACGAAAAACCAGAATTGCTTATGGTGGTTTTCAAGCTATAACCAGGCTAAAAGGCTTGCTTAACCCTTTTAAAAAACCTCTTTTAACTTTTCAGTTCCTTTCACATAAAGTGATTAGATGGACATTGGTTCCAATTTCTATTTTACTTTTATTTTTTACAAATTTATATATTGCAACAAATGAAAGTTGGAATGGGTTTTATACTATAATATTCTATCTACAAATTATATTTTATATGTTCGTAATTTCAGGAGCGGTTTTACAATCAAAAAAAACAAAGCTGAAATTATTCTTTGCCCCTTATTATCTCTTTATTATGAATCTTTCAGAAATTATGGGTTTAATACGATTTGTAAGAAAAAAACAGTCGATAAACTGGGAAAGATCAAAAAGAGAAAATCAATCCTAATTTATAATGCCTTTTCTATGGAAATTTAAACACTTATTATACTTTTGCAAAACAAATTTTCCTTTAATTGTAGTAAGATGTCTAATAATCAAGATAATATCAAAAGTGAACTTAATACCATCGAAGAGGCTATTGAGGATATTAAAGCTGGGAAGGTAATCATAGTTGTTGATGATGAAGATCGTGAAAACGAAGGTGATTTTGTTGTTGCCGCAGAAACAATCACCCCCGAGATTGTAAATTTCATGGCTACTCACGGGAGAGGTTTAATTTGTACTCCACTACCGGAAGACAGATGCGAAGAACTGGAGCTTGAATTAATGGTAGGAAATAATACCGCTTTACATGCAACACCTTTTACCGTGTCGGTTGATTTAAACGGTCATGGATGTACTACAGGTATTTCTGCTTCTGATCGTGCAAAAACAATAAAAGCTTTAGTTGATCCTAGCACCACACCTGAAGACCTTGGGCGTCCGGGACATATTTTCCCGTTAAAAGCCAAACAGCGTGGAGTAATTCGAAGAGCAGGACATACTGAAGCGGTTGTTGATCTCACAAAAATTGCGGGATTAAAGCCTGGAGGAGCACTAGTTGAAATAATGAACGAGGATGGTACAATGGCACGTATGCCTCAATTGCTTAAAATTGCCAAGAAATTTAATCTTAAAATTATTTCTATTGAAGATTTAATTAAATACAGATTAAATGAAGATAGCCTTATTGAAAAAGGCGTTCGAGTTAAACTTCCAACTGAATATGGTAACTTTGATTTAATCCCATTTAAGCAAAAATCAAATGGACTTGAACATGTTGCTCTTATTAAAGGCGAATGGACTAAAGAAGAACCTGTTTGTGTACGAGTTCACTCTTCATGTGTTACCGGAGATATTTTTGGATCAATGCGCTGCGACTGTGGACAACAATTACACGAAGCAATGAGAAAAATTGATAAAGCTGGCAAAGGAGTTGTTCTTTATATGAATCAGGAAGGAAGAGGAATTGGTTTATTTAATAAAATTAGAGCTTACAAGTTACAGGAAGAAGGAATGGACACTGTTGAAGCTAATATTGAGCTTGGATTCGAAGATGATGAACGAGATTATGGTGTAGGTGCCAGTATTTTAAGAGAACTAGGACTGGGAAAAATAAAACTTATTACGAATAATCCTATCAAAAGAAAAGGCCTCGAAGCCTACGGACTGGAGATTGTTGAAAATATATCATTAGAAATAGAACCAAACGAGTACAACAAATTTTATTTGGAAACAAAGCAGAAAAAAATGGGGCATGCACTTGAGCTTGTGAATATAAAACCTCATAGAAAAGATAAATAAAACTCTTCAGGCGTAATATCATTCAGATTACAAAAATCTATTACTGTGCTGTTTTCATCAACTTTATCAAAATTAAATTTTTCAAGATTGCTTACTAAATCTGAGTAAGAGATACTAAATACTTCTTTGGCAAAATTTTTTAATGACAATTTTTCCGCATCAGGAATATTCGGTATTTCAATATCTTCAGCATAACTATCTGAAATTTTATTTCCAAACTGAATAACATTCTTGAAAGGGCTCCAATTAAAAAGTGTTCCTATAAAAATCAAGACCGTAATTACAACTGCCACAATTATTTCTTTCAGATTTATCATTTTAAATTTTTCAACAACAAAATATGAGATTAAATAACTCCAATTAATTTTAAAAACATGAAAAATTGAAAACAATATAAAAAGATATGAAAAAATAGTATGTTGATACTCCCACTGTTTTTTAGAAAGATTTAAGATATCCCAGCCAATCCATCTCGACAAACTTCCTTCTGGAGCTATATATAACACAATCCCTGAAATTAGCATTACAATAAATGACAACAGCAACCCAATACTAATAAAACTTTGCCAATTAAATTTATTATTCATCTTGGTATTTTTTAACTATGACTTTAGAAAAAATTTAAAGTTTAAAAGATATATTTAATACTTTTGCTCAAAAGTAAATAAAACATGTTTAATATGGATAAGAGCAACATAAGAATAGTTTATATGGGGACTCCCGATTTTGCTGTTGAGCCACTAAAAAGACTAGTCGAAAATAAGTATAATATAGTTGGAGTTGTTACTAACCCTGATAAACCTGCCGGTCGTGGACAAAAAATCCAAGAATCGTCAGTTAAAAAATATGCTCTGAGTCAAAATTTAAATATCCTGCAACCCGAAAAATTTCGCAACGAAGCATTCCTGAAAAGACTTAATGAGCTAAAAGCAGATTTGCAAATTGTAGTAGCATTTAAAATGCTTCCCGAAATGGTTTGGGCCATGCCAAATATTGGAACTTTCAATCTTCATGCATCATTATTACCTCAATACAGAGGAGCTGCCCCAATTAACTGGGCCATAATTAATGGAGATAAAAAAACCGGAATCACAACTTTTTTTCTTAAACAAGAAATCGATACTGGTAATATTATTTTTCAAGAAGAAGTTCCAATTTCTAACGATGATAATGCCGGCAGTGTTCATGATAAATTAATGTATAAAGGTGCTGATCTTGTTATAAAAACTGTTAATGCCATTGTTGAAAATAATTATTCTCAATTAAAACAAGACGATTTAATTGAACCCGAAACAGAAACTAAACATGCTCCGAAAATTTTTAAAAATGATTGTAAAATAAACTGGGAAAAAAATATTGATTCTATTCATAACCTGATTCGTGGGCTAAGCCCCTATCCTGCTTCCTGGTCCGAAATAATTAATAAAAAAAATGAGTCGATTCAACTAAAAATCTTTAAATCAGAAAAGGAAATGAGTGACCATAATCATTCAGCAGGGGAAATCATTTCCGATGAAAAAACCTTTTTTAAAGTAGCTGTAAAAGATGGTTTTATTAGTATTACCGAATTACAGCAAGCTGGCAAAAAAAGACTAAATATAAAAGATTTTCTCAGAGGATTTCCGGGTATTAATAATTACAAATTTTCAACAAAAATTTGATCTATCATTCATCAAAATCCTCTATAATTGGAGTTTCCTCAACTACATCGGAGTGTGTTTTATAATCTCGCAACCAAAGTTTTTGCCCAATTACAGGTTCGGTTTCTTCGTCCATTAAATTCTTTTCATAAAGTTTTTCAATCTTTATGCCATACATTTGAGCTATTGCATGCATGGTTTCTCCCTCCTTTACTTCATGAAAATCAAATCCATGTTCAGCCTTACTTCTTTTTGGTTGAATGTATAATATTTGGCCTTCTTTTAGCTTACTATCTTCTTCTATTTCATTATATTTATATAACTCCCAGGGAAGCATTTCTAATTCTTCAGTAATACTTTTAAATGTATCTCCCTTTTTAACAATTAAATAATCAATCCTGTTTTTATTATAAATACGATGTTTTTCGGTATAAATAGTAAAATTATCCACATCAGCTAAAACAACTTCTTGTGAATCTGCAACAAATTCATCAGGCATATTATTTGACAAACTACCTCCCTGGTCAAATACATAGAGCTGATTATCTTCGATAATTTTTATTAACAAAGTTGCATAAGTTCTGCTCGTTGCATAGCCTGCTTTCTGTAAGCCTTTTGCCCAGGATTTATAGTCCGTTGGATTAAGTTCAAATAAAAATGCATATCTTGAACCTTTTACGATAAAATCCGAATGATCTTTATATGAATCATATACAGAATTATATTTTCTAAAACATTCATTCCTTTTGTCATCATCATGATAAATCTTACCACCTTTCCACCCATTATGACATTTTATTCCAAAATGATTGTTTGCTTTTCTGGCTAATGTACTATTACCATTATTAGATTCAAGCATTGCCTGAGCCAAAGTAATACTTGCAGGTATTTTATCCCTGTACATTTCCTTAATCGCTAAGTCTTTAAAGGTGTTTATATATTCTTTTCGATCTAACGACACATGATTATTATTCGTTTTTCGAGATGATTTAGGCACCTGCTGTACTTTACAGGAAACTATAAATAGCGGCATTATAAGGAATAATAGTTTTTTTGTCATTTTTTTTTTGTTATTTTTGAACAAATGTAAAAAAAATATTCATTTTAATATTTGATATTTTTTCACTTAAGAAATTTCTTCTTATGAATAAACGTGAAATTAAATCTTTTTTAATTGATTACAATTCTCCTGCCGAACTTGATGAAAAATATCAGGAATTAATACAAAAAGCAAAAGAAGCAGCACAAAAGGCTTATGCTCCTTATTCAAAATTTAAAGTTGGTGCAGCAGTTTTACTCGAAAATAATGAAATTATTCAGGGTAATAACCAGGAAAATGCGGCTTATCCGTCTGGGTTGTGTGCAGAACGTGTAGCTATTTTTTATGCAAACTCGAAATACCCTAATGTTCCTATTAAGGCCATTGCTGTAACAGCCAATACAGATGATGGATTTATAAAAGAACCTATACCTCCCTGTGGTTCGTGTTTACAAGTTATGTTAGAAAGTGAAGTTAGATATGAGAATTCTATTCAGGTTATTCTCTATGGAGAAAATAAAATAACAAAAGCAGATAGTATAAAACAATTTTTACCTGTAAATTTCAATAAGGATATGTTAAAATAGAAGCTTTAATATTTAGCTAATATCTTACGGAATTTTACATTAGGAATTATGCCTTCCTTATCCTCTGAATATTCCGGTTTTAATCTGTTTACGAAGTACATATCCAACTCAACATTGTTTTTCACCTCTATTTTACCTCTGTATGTACAGTCAAAGTAATCTTTTATGTATTCATAAGTATCACCCGAAATATTAACCTTGCCCACTTCACCTGATTGTTCCATTCTACTTGCTTTGTTTACTGCATCACCCCAAATGTCATAAGCAAATTTCTTTTTCCCAATTACTCCTGCAATTACTTTACCAGTATGAATTCCCAAACGTAACTCCCATGCCTTTTCGTTATTTTTTTTCTTTTCCAGCGCGTAATCTTTCATAAACTTTTGAATTTCCAAACCCGCCAGGGTAACATTAATTGGATTACTTCTATTTCTTAATGGCAAACCACCTGCACACATAAAGGCATCTCCAATCGTCTTTATTTTTTCAATATAATGCTCCTCAATAATTTCATCAAATTTTTGGATATAAATATTGAGCTCCTCAACTAATTCCTGACTATCCATTACTCCCGTTACTTTGGAAAAATCTTTAAAATCGGTGAAAAGAATTGTGACTAATTTATATTTTTTTGATTTTGCAAATCCCTTTTTCTTTAATTGTTCTGCAATTTCGAAAGGTAGAATATTTAATAAAAGTTCATCTGATTTTTTCTTCTGTGTTTCTATAAATTCTTTTTGCTTCTCAATTTCTACATGTTGTTTTTCTAAAAGCAAATTTGAACTCTCTAAATTTTTGGTCAGAGATATTAAACTTTCGTTTCTAGCTTCCAATCGTTCCTCTGCCTCTTTTAAAGCAGTAACATTAGATTCAATCACAATATATTTAATAATTATATTTTGCTCATTATAAACCGGAGTCAATGTAGTTTGAATCCAAATTTGGTTCCCATCTCCTGTTTCCCATTTTTTCTCATAAACAAAACTTTCAACACCTTCCTTACAACGTTTTATTGCATTTGATAATTCTTGGTTATTTTCAGGATTAAATATTGAAGATTCAAATTTTTCTTTAAATTCTTCAAGTGAGTATCCATACATCCGTTCAAAACCCTCATTAGCCCATTCAATTCTATTATCATTGCTCAATATCACCACCCCGGTAGCTGTCTTTTGTGCAACAATAGACAGTTCACGAAGCCACTCATACTCAATATATATTTCATGTTGAAATTCCCTGCGACTTTCGGCTGCCTCTATTCGCATTAATAATTCGTCTTTACTATATGGTTTTCGAATAAAATCTACAATTCCATATTCAAAAACTCTATCAAAGTTTGTTCTTGGTGAGTAATCAGTAATTAACAATACGGGAATACCATGCGTAGATTTGTCTTGTTTTAAAGACATTATACTCTCTATACCATTTATGGTCAGCGATTCTGCGCCAAGTAAAATTATATTGGGTTTGTTTTTTACAGCAGATCTATAAATCTCGTTTCGTGCCGTCTGAACTATTTCAAATCTATCTGTATCTTCTTTAAGCATATCCTGCAAATAGGCAAAACAACTGCCTTTATCATCTGCAATTAATATCTTATACATCATAGGATCTGAAATAGAAGTTTAAACTATCTAATTTGTCAGTTTAAAAGTATAACTTTTAAACCAAAAAATGATTTATTTAACTTTTTTTTTAACTATCACTTATGTGCCATTCGCACTAGTTTTTAATCATTTCATCAAAAACGGCTTAAAACGAAAAACTCAAAAGTTAAAATAACGTATTAATTTATTGGTAAAATTAATTTACAACTATTATTTTAATACTCTAAAAATCGAGCATTTAATATGAATCAAAAATTACTCTTGATTGATAACAATACAGCTGATATTGAAAAAATCAATTCCATATTAAGTGCCGAATTCCCAAATATCAACATTTACTCAACCAGCATTCAAAATGATATTTTAAAGGAAACTGAAATTTTATCTCCTGATATAATTATTTTTGATATAGACTATCCGGAGAATAATATAGATCAAAATTTAAAATTTTTATTAGATATTTTAAGAATAAAACAACTTCCGATTATTGTTTTATCATCAAGTACCGATTATAATAAGATATTTAAAGCCGGTGCAATTAATTTGATTCAAAAACCTTATTCCGAAATTACATTAATTTCAAATTTAAAAACAGCTACAAATCTTATTGGTATTTTAGAATCAGTACGGATAAAGGAAACTGAAATTGAAGAGAAGAATCAGAAAATTCGTTTGCAGATTGAAAATGAACTTAAACAACGTGAAATTATTATTAGTAAGAATAAGGAAATTATGGCAGACATTCGTTACGCCAGCAGAATTCAACAAGCTATTTTACCCAGTATAGAGTTTATTAATCAAAATATGGATGAATATTTTATTCTACACCAACCAAAAAGTCATGTTGGTGGCGATTTTTACTGGGCGTCATGTATTGGAAATAAAAAAGTAATTGCTGTTGGCGATTGTACCGGACACGGTTTGTCTGGTGCTCTAATGCATATGTTAGGTTCGGTATATTTGAATGAAATTATTTCGAGCGGAAATTTTGAAACAGCAAGCGATATTTTGGAACAACTTCGAGAACATATTATGAAATCCTTAAATCAAACAGGAGAAGAAGGTGAAACTCAAGATGGACTTGATATTGCACTTTGCATTATTGATTGTGAAGATAAAAAACTGCAATTTGCAGGCGCTAATAATCCCCTTTATGTTATAAGAAACAAAGAACTTACAGAAATTAAAGGTGACAGAATGCCTGTTGGTATTCATATAAATTTTGACAAACCTTTTACAAATCATATAGTTGATTTAGAAAGCAATGATCAAATTTATTTATTTTCGGATGGATATGCTGATCAATTTGGAGGACCACGAGGAAAGAAATTTCGTTACAAGCAATTTAAAGAATTACTGGTAAATAATAGCCATGAACCTATGAATATCCAAAAAGAGATATTAAATAATATACATGATGAATGGCGTGGATCATTAGAGCAAATTGATGATATCCTTGTTTTTGGAATAAAAATAAAATAACTTTAACCTTTGTAATTTTTTTTATTGTGAGAAAAATATATAAAATATTATTATTTATTTTTATAACAAACTTCTTTTTTTGTTTTTTCATATTAGCCCAGGATGTTCCTTCAAATATTAAGGATGAACTAACAGGATATGAAACCAAAATTGAGCAATATAGAAGTGAGAACAATACTCAACTTGAGTTAGAATTTCTAAACAAAGCTGCATTTTTATGTTGGAACAATCAATTATATAACAAAGCTGTTGATCATTTTAATAGAGTAATTGAGTTAAATAAACAATCAGGCAACCTGAATGGAATTATGCTAAGTTCTAACTATGTTGGAATGATTTACGATGAAATTCAGGATTATAATTCGGCAATAACTTATTTTAAAAAAGGATTAGAAATTAGCAGGAATTTAAATAATAATAAAAATATTACTTCCTCTTTAATTAATATCTCGCAAACATATCAGCAATTAACAAACTACGACGAATCAAATAAATGGGCACTTGAAGGTGTTGAGTTAGCCAAGGAAATAAATGATTTAAAATTAATCAGGAGTTTTTACGGTATTTTGGCAAATAATTACCAAAGCCTGGGAGATTCAAAAAAAAGTATAGAATATTTTGATTTGTTTGCTTCGATCGATAAATATCTTAAAAAAGAAGAAATAAAAGATATTAAACAACAATCCAAATCGGAAGTCAAAAAAGCGCAACAAGAGAAAGAGGAAACAAAACAAGAACTGGTAGAACAAACTGACAAACTATTGGAAACAGAAAGTTCTCTTGCAAAGGTTGAAGAAGTATCGCATGAACAAAAAATGCAACTCGATCTCCAGGAATCAAAAATTAGAGAACAGGCCGCTCAACTAAAATTTGAAAGATTAGTTCGTAACTTCCTTATTTGGGGCTTTATTGCTATTCTAATATTTTTTGGTGTGTTGGTTATATTATATAGAAAAATTAAAACTCAAAAAACCCAGATAGAAGAACAAAGGGATACTTTAGATTTACAAAATCAGAAAATTAATGCAAGCATACAATATGCTCAAAATATTCAAAGAGCAATACTTCCTGTTCGTAACCAAATAAAGAATCTTTTTGAAAGTTTTATAATTTATCGTCCTAAGGATATTGTGTCAGGAGATTTTTATTGGTTTACTAAAGTGAAAGATACTGCTTTCCTTGCAGCCGTTGACTGTACAGGTCATGGTGTGCCGGGAGCATTTATGTCGATGATAGGAAGTAGCCATTTGAATGAAATTGTTTTAGAAAAACAAGTGACAGAACCAGCAAAAATATTATCTTTATTAAACGAAAAAATTGTTGAATCGTTAAGACAAAATGAAACAGAGAATAATGATGGTATGGACGTTTGTTTTATTTCGATTGATTTAAAATCAAACAAAATTACTTTTTCCGGTGCAAAAAGACCATTATTTATTTTTAAAAACAAAACATCAGAATTCGACGAAATTAAAGGTGACAGAATATCTATTGGTGGGGCAAAAAAGAAAAAAGATGATGAAAAGTTTAATAATCATATTATTAATGCCGAAAAAGGAGATATTTTATTTCTATCTTCGGATGGTTTAACAGATCAAAACAATTTAGAACGTAAAAGATTTGGAAGTAACAGGCTTAAAGAAATTATTCTAAATAATATCTCAGAGCCAATGGATAAACAGAAAGAGATAATAGAAAAAGAATTGGATGATTTTCAACAGGATGAAGAACAACGTGACGACATTACTTTAATTGGCATAAAAATTAATTAACCTAATGATGGATACGAATATAGTTTCAACTATGACAAACAAAACAATATTATCTTATAACGGTCCTTTTTACATAGAACTAATATCTGTTTTTGGCACTAATATTCGCAACTTTAATGATGCTTATAGTAATGCACGAAAAAAACTTTTTAAAATCTTTATTGAACTTTCACAAAATGTATCGAATTATTCCGAAAATTTTCATATGGTTAACAATGTGCAAAGAATTGGTGTTGGAGAACTTTCTCTTAAAGAATTTGATAATGCTTATAGTTTTACAACTAAAAACCAGGTAAAAAAAACAGATGCTGAAATACTTACTGAGCGTTGCGAATTAGTAAATGCTTCTGATCAAATGAAATTAAGAGAATTAAAAAGAGAACAAAGATTAAATTCGCCCGGAGAAAAATTTGGAGCCAGAATTGGTTTAATTCAAGCAGTAATGCTCTCCAAAAATAAATTAGAATTTAAAGTAGACAAAATTAATGAAGATTTTTCTTATTTTTCACTAACAGTTAAAATCGATAAATTTTAAACGTATCATATTATGGAAAATATTACTTTAACAAGCTCTCCAACTACCCCTTATTTCCCTGAGGTTAGTTTTGATGTAGATAAAGGCTTTTGCGAGATAAGTGGCGAATCATATATGGAAGAGACTTACAAGTTTTATCTACCGCTAATTAACTGGATAAAAGATTATGCAAAACATATTAAAAAACCATTAGATCTAAACATTAAGCTTATATATTTAAATACAAGCTCTACAAAATGTGTTTTAGATATTTTGGAGATTTTAAAAGATTTTGAAGATGAAGGAGGAAAAGTTAAAGTAAATTGGTATTTTGATAAATCGGACCCTGATATGGTAGAAGAAGTGGAAGATTTTGAAGCAGAATCAGGAATGAAGATTGAATTGATAGAATTTGAGTAATAATTTTCATTTAAATTATTAAAAAGAGGGTTTTCTGCTTGAAAACCCTCTTTTTAATTTTATATTATACTTATTCTACTTAATAATTTCAACCCAATGATGAGGATCAGGCTCATCGCCATACTGAATCGCAACTAATCTATTGTAAATTTGAGTTGATATTTGTCCTGCTTTACCATCTTTACAAAAATTATATTTTTTATCTTTATCAATATCGTAAATTTCACCAATAGGAGAAATAATTGCAGCAGTACCACATGCACCTACTTCTTCGAAAGTACTTAATTCTTCAATATCAATAGGTCTTCTTTCTACTTTCAATCCCATATCTTCGGCCAATTGCATAATACTCATATTAGTAATTGATGGTAATATTGAAGGTGATTTTGGTGTAATGTATGTATTGTCTTTAATTCCAAAGAAATTTGCTGCTCCAATTTCATCAATATATTTTTTATGAATTGAATCGAGATACATTGGTGCGCCATATCCTTCGTCATGTGCTTTTTTTACACCAGGTAAACTTGATGCATAATTTCCACCCACTTTAATACTTCCTGTTCCTAATGGCGCAGCACGGTCAGAATCTCTGATAACGGCAATTTTCACAGGATTAAAACCTTCTTTAAAATATGGTCCAACTGGCGAAACAAATACCATAAATAAATATTCATCGGCTGGTTTTACCCCAATTTGCGGACCTGAACCAATTAATAAAGGACGTAAATATAAAGCAGCACCCGTTCCATGTGGCGGCACAAATCGCTCGTTCATTAAAACAGCCTTTGTAACAGCCTCCTTAAAAAGTTCCTTAGTAATAGGTTGCATTAATATTCCATTAGCAGAACGTTCCATACGCTTATAATTCTCTTCCCAACGGAATAATCTTATCTTGCCATCTTTACCACGGTATGCTTTCATTCCTTCAAAAGCCTGTTGCCCATAATGTAATGCTGTTGCTGAAATATGTAAGTTTAAATATTCAGATGAAGATATTTCCAACTCGCCCCACTTACCATCTCTGTAATAACATCTAATATTATAGTCGGTTTTTGAATAACCAAAAGGTAATTTACTCCATTCAAAGTTTATCATAATTTTATGTTTTTGATTTTCAGTTTTTGCTGCTCAAAGATACCAAAATCATCTAATGAAATTTTATAAAAAAACTATTTTGCAACAGTTTTCAATTATTAGTAATAAAAAAAGGAGCTGTTTTAACATCTGAAACAACTCCTCTTCTATATATAATTTAGCTTATTCTATACCTAAGCTTTTTAGTAAAGCATCAATCTTAGGTTCGCGACCACGGAATGCAACATACATTTCCATTGCATCTTTAATACCGTTCATTGCAAGAACATTTTCTCTGAATGATTTAGCTGTTGCCTGATCAAAAATATCAGTTTCGTTAAATGCATCGTAAGCATCTTCATCTAATACATCTGCCCATGTATATGAATAATATCCAGCATCGTATCCACCCATAATATGGCGGAAATATGTTGGTCTGTATCTTGAATAAATTTCCGGAATTAAACCAATTTCGTTCATATACTTCTTTTCGAAATCCATTATATTTAAATTAGGATCTTCCTCTGTCATCATATGGAATTTCATATCAAGTAGTGAGGCTGCTAATAGTTCTGTTTTTTCAAAACCTTGATTAAAGTTAGCACTAGCTTTTAATTTCTCTATTAACTCATCAGGAATTACTTCACCAGTTTCGTAATGAGTAGCATACATTTTAAGCACTTCTGGTTCAAAAGCCCAGTGTTCCATAATTTGAGCTGGTAACTCAACAAAATCCCAAGCTATGTTTCCTGCTCTATAAGAAGATTCCGAAAACAAACCATCTAAGCCATGTCCAAATTCATGAAACATAGTGCTAACTTCATCAGCGCTTAAAAGTGCAGGAGTATCACCACTAGGGCGTGTAAAATTACATACATTATTAACTAATGGAGTCACTTCTTTACCTTCTTTTGTGAAAGAATGGCCCTGAAATCCACCACACCATGCACCACCACGCTTACTAGCTCTTGGATGCATATCCATAAAGAATAATCCAAGATGAGAACCGTCAGCTTCTTTAACTTCATATACTGTAGTTTCAGGATGAGGTACAGGAATACCATCTATTTCAGTAAATGTAATTCCATACAATTTATTAGCTACAGCAAATATTCCTTTTCGAACATTTTCTAATTCAAAATAAGGTCGTACTTCACTTTCATCTAAATCATATTTTTCTTTACGTAGTTTCTCAGTGTAATACCACCAATCATGTGGTTCTAATTTAAAGTTGCCACCTTCTTTATCTATCATTGCTTGTAAAGCTGCTCTTTCTTCTTTTACCTTTGGTAATATACCTTCCCATAACTGATTTAATAAATTGAAAACTCTCTCAGGATTTTGAGCCATTCTATTCTCAGTTTTGAATGCTGCATGATTTTCATATCCTAACAATTTTGCTTTTTTAACTCTCAAGTTAAGAATCTTGGCTAAAATTTCTTTGTTGTCTCTAAAACCATCATTATTTCCCTGATTTACATATGCATCATAAATCGTTTTTCTTAACTCACGATTATCTGCATATTGTAAAAAAGGAATCATGCTTGGCTTCTGAATTGTAAAAACCCATCCTTCCATACTGTCTTTAGCAGCTGTTTCGGCAGCAGCCTGAATAGATGCTTCAGGTAAACCAGCAAGGGCATCCTCTTTGGTAATTACCATCGTAAAATTATTAACTTCTGCTAATACATTTTGGCTAAATTGTAATGTTAAAGATGATAATTGCTGATTAATTTGTTTTAAAATTTCTTTTTCATCTTCCGGTAGTGCAGCTCCACTACGAATAAAACTTTTGTAATCATTTTCCAGCAAGAATAATTGCTCTTCGTTTAATTCATATTGATCTTTATTTTCATAAACAATTTTTATTCTTTCAAAATATCTTGGATCAAGTCTGATTTCATCACCATGCGCAGATAATTTTGGATAAATCTCCTGAGCTAAAACTTGTATCTCATCACTAATGTTAACACTATTGAAAGTACCAAAAACAGTGCCTACTTTTCCTAATAACTCGCCGGCATAATAAGAAGCTTCAACAGTATTCTCATATGTTGGTTCTTCCGGATTTGTTAAAATTACTTCTACTTCAGCTTTATGCTGTTTCATTGCTTCTTCAAAAGCAGGAGTAAAATGTTCCAGTTTTATTTTTTCAAACGGAGGAACATCAAATGGGGTATTGTATTCTGCTAACAACGGATTATTAACACTTTCTTGCTTTGTGCAAGATGTAAAAACCATCCCCGACACGAGGGCAATTAAAAACAGTTTTTTCATAATACTTTTTTTATGGTTATTATTTAGATTTAAATTCATTTTAGATTAAGATACTTATTCTTGAATAAAGTTTAATGTGAAATATAGTGAAATATTAAAAAAATACAATAAAAAAAGTCTTACTAAAATTAGTAAGACTTAAATCTTAAATGAGCATTAAATATTTTTAGGCTAAGCTAATTTCACATTTACTGCATTTAATCCTTTTTTACCTTCTGTTATTTCGAAAGTAACTTCATCATTTTCATTGATTTCATCAATCAAACCAGATACGTGTACAAAATACTCTTTTTCTGTTTCTGTGTCTTTAATGAATCCATAACCTTTTGATTCATTAAAAAATTTTACTGTTCCTTTATTCATAATATAATTTTAAAAAATTTGGTACAAAGATAAAAATATATTTAATACAACTATAAAAATATCAAAAAATAATAACTTTATCGCTTTTTAAGCAAGTTTTAATCCAATATTAGGGATAACATTTGGGAGATTAATTCGTTCAGGTATAAATCTTTGACCAACAAAGTTTTTTAAATACTCCAGGTACTTCATTTTGTAATACTCTACCTTTAACTCCAACACAACCTGAGAAACAGATTGTATTTTTGTTGACAAATAAGCCTTAGATCCTGCAAAAGCAAAACCCTCATCCATATTACCGCGAGCAGCATTAAAAAGAGCTTGCGCAATACAATAAGGAACTTTTCTAAAATCACAAGATTTTAAACATTTCCATGGACATTTAAACGGTTTTGCATTACCAGCATTAATTTGATCAACAAATTTAGTTCGTATAGCTCTACCTGGCAATCCAACAGGACTATCGATTATAGTAATATCATCTTTAGTCGAATTTATATATGTTTCTTTAAATTTAATTGATGCATCACATTCATGCGTTGGCACAAATCGAGTTCCCATTTTAACTCCTTTTGCTCCCTTTTGCATAATTTCATACATATCTTTGCCCGAATATATTCCGCCTCCTGCAATAACCGGTACTTCCTTCCCAAAGTCTTTCTCAAATTGACTAACTTCCAGCACGGTCTCTTCAATTAAATCAGCCAATGGTACAACTTCGCCTGTTAAATCTTCTTTTTTAAATCCAAGATGTCCTCCTGCCAGCGGGCCTTCAACAACAACTGCATCAGGAATATAATTAAAGTTTTTAGCCCAATATGAAAAAATTACTCTGGCAGCTTTTGCTGATGAAACTTTCGGAATAAATTTCGTATGAATATTTTCAAAACCTTTTTCAGTTACATATTGAGGCATTTTTAAAGGTAATCCTGCTCCTAAAATTATTACATCAATTTTTTCTTCAAGTGCCACAGTAAGTAACTCTTCATAATCTGTTACTGCAACCATTAAATTTACACCAAGAACACCATCTGTTAAGCTTCTTGCTTTTCTTATTTCTTTACGTAATGCTCTTTTATTTGCCTCACGATAATTTTTCATATAATCTGGCTCGGTCATTCCTATTGCAACAGCCGAAATTACTCCTATACCTCCTGCATTTGCAACGGCAGATGCCAATCCTGACAATGAAATAGCTACTCCCATTCCGCCCTGAATTATTGGCAAATTAACTTTTAAGTTTCCTATTTTTAATGGATTCATAATATTCAAAAATTATTTTAAAACACCACAAAATTAATAGGAATCCCTGTATTAAGGAAAAAATAGGTATTAACAGTAAAAGATTAGGTTTAAAAGGCCATGTTTAGGGATGAAAAATCTATATTCAGGGACGAATAAAACAGATTTTGACGTGAATTAAATAAGTTCTTTTAATTTATACGCGAAATTTTTAGAAACAGGTATAGAAAAATCCAGGTTTTCAAAAAACAACTTATATCCTTGAATATTTCCTTCAATTTTATCAATAAAATTGATATTAACCATGTATGAACGATGGCATTTAAAAATAAATTTATGCTCTTTTAATAACTCCTCAACTTTAAGCAAACTGGTTCGAATCATCTGACTCTTAGGCTTATCACCTTCTTTCCAGAATACTTCAATATAATTATTGGCTGCACGAATAAACAATAGTAAGCTTACTTTTATTGAAAGGTTGTCTTTTACATAATCTGATTTGAAATGCACTAGTTTTTCTTCGATTGACTTATTTTCTTCAAGTTTCTTATTAATTCCTTCGGCAAGTTCAAGATAAGAACGCAACTTCCTGTGTTGATTAACAATTATAAGCCCGGTAATGGGTATAATAGCAATTAATATTAAACCAATAATCATATTAAAATCAACATCAAATATGCCTAAAACTTTATAATACAAGGAATAACCAACAGAGATAGTAGATAAAATCCAAATATTCCAAAGAATCTCTTTTTTGATATTCCAAATACGCTTTAAAAACATTTTTGGAAACAAACTGGGAAGAATTAACAAATTTAAACTTAATGAAAGAAATGTTATGACTCCTAAACCAATAACCACATAAATCATTTGTTTATTAGCCAAGGAACTTACATCGAGTGGTTGAAAAAGATATAAAAAGGCCAAAACCCCTATACTTAAAAAAAATATAAGTTTACTATTATATTTCAGATCATCATTAAAAGGAAAAGGCTTATTTAAAAATTTGAACATACTCGTAAAATATAATTTATGACAGGACTAAATTAGCCTATTTTTATTTCATCACCTAAAAATAATTTTAAGAAACAATCGGAATAAAATAATCCCATAAAGAATCCTTTGGTGGATTTGCAATTATTGAAACTTGCTCTTTTTGAACCGGATGAATAAACTCAATCTTTCTTGAATGCAAACTTATTCCTCCATCGGGGTTTGATCGCGGGAATCCATATTTTAAATCACCTTTAATCGGGCAACCAATCTTTGCCAATTGACAACGAATCTGGTGATGTCGTCCTGTATGTAAATCAACTTCCAATAAATAATAATTATCTGCCGAAGCAATTAGCTTATATGACAAGCTTGCCAACTTTGAATTATTAGTTTCTTTATCGTACGCAAACGATTTATTCTTTTTCTGATTCCTTACAATATAATGGTTTAAAGTATCCGTTTCTTTTATTGGTTTCTCTTTCACAATTGCCCAATAAGTTTTCTTAACTTCTTTTTCAAGAAACATCTTATTTAATCTTGTAAGAGCTTTACTGGTTCGTGCAAAAATCAACACACCACTAACCGGACGATCTAATCTGTGAGTCACTCCAATAAATACCGCCCCGGGTTTTTCATACTTTTTTTTGATATATGCTTTTACCTTCTCCGATAAAGGTTCATCGCCGGTTTTATCACCTTGAACTATATCAGAACTTTTTTTATTTACAGCTATTATGTGATTATCTTCGTAAAGAATTTCCATTTATTATGGTATTGCTTCGTAAAAATTTTAGATGATTGTATTTCTCCTTGATCATCAAATTACAAATACCTAAAAAAAGATTATAAATAATAAATTTTAGGCATTTATAATTTTTAGTATTGTTCTTTCTCGTTTGGGAAATTCAAGCTTTTAACATCAGAAATATAAGACTTTACAGCTCCTTTTATTTCTTCAAATAAATTATGGTATCTACGTAAGAATCGAGGAGAAAATTCCTGTGTTATACCAAGTATATCATGCAATACTAAAACTTGTCCATCTACTCCACTACCGGCACCAATACCTATAATCGGAATAGTTAATTCTTTTGCAACCTTTTCAGCCAGTTTAGCAGGGATTTTTTCAAGAACAATTGCGAAGCAACCTGCATCTTGTAAAATATGAGCATCTTTTATTAACTTATTTGCTTCTTCTTCTTCTCTTGCCCTAACTACATAAGTACCAAATTTATGGATCGACTGAGGTGTTAAACCCAAATGTCCCATAACAGGAATTCCCGCAGATAAAATTCTTTCCACAGATTCAATAATTTCCTGTCCTCCTTCAATCTTAACAGCCTGACTACCTGTTTCCTTCATTATACGAATAGCACTTGTCAATGCTTCTTTTGAATTTCCCTGGTATGATCCAAAAGGTAAATCAACAACAACTAATGCTCTGCTCACTCCTCGAACAACAGATTTAGCATGATAGATCATTTCATCCATTGTAATAGGCAAAGTTGTTTCATTACCTGCCATAACATTCGAAGCCGAATCCCCAACTAAAATTACATCTATTTCAGCATGATCAAGAATTCTAGCCATTGAATAATCATAAGCGGTAAGCATGGCTATTTTTATGCCCCTAAGTTTCATTTCATGCAAAACATGAGTTGTAACCCGTTTAACTTTTTGATGTACTGACATAACTATTATAATTTATTTCAGAAGACAAAGCTACAAATAAAATGACTAAAATGACTAAAATGACTAAAATCCTAATAATTAGTTTTGTCATTTTTAACTTTATGCATTCATAAGTATTCTTGTCTGCCGTCAGGCAGGTTAAATTTTAAGCATTTTTAATAACATTATGTCTTTTTGTCATAAAACATGACGGATAATTCATGATAACACATTTAATAAATGTCAGATTTACATTAAAGTTGGTATATTTTTCAATGGCATAATGATTGATAAAATGATTATCGAAAATCATTATAAAAAATATATTAAACATACATAACATTAAACAAATAACGAAATGAGTAAAATAATTGGTATAGACTTAGGAACGACAAACTCATGTGTTTCAGTAATGGAGGGAAACGAGCCGGTTGTTATTCCAAACAGTGAAGGTAAAAGAACAACTCCTTCAATTGTTGCTTTTATAGAAAATGGTGAACGTAAAGTTGGTGATCCGGCAAAACGACAGGCCATAACAAACTCAACAAAAACAATTTCTTCTATCAAGAGATTTATGGGAGAAACATACGATAAAATGTCAAAAGAAATTAATCGTGTTTCTTATAAAGTTGTTAAAGGAGATAACAACACTCCTCGAGTTAAAATAGATGACAGACAATATTCTCCTCAAGAAATTTCAGCAATGGTTCTTCAAAAAATGAAGAAAACTGCGGAAGATTATCTTGGACAAGAAGTAACAGAAGCTGTTATCACAGTTCCTGCATATTTTAGCGATTCGCAACGACAGGCTACTAAAGAAGCCGGTGAAATTGCAGGTTTAACTGTAAAACGTATTATTAACGAACCAACTGCAGCTTCTTTAGCTTACGGTTTAGATAAAAAAGACAAAGAAATTACTATTGCTGTATTTGACCTGGGAGGAGGTACTTTCGATATTTCTGTTCTTGAATTAGGTGACGGAGTATTTGAAGTAAAATCAACTAATGGTAATACACATTTAGGTGGTGACGACTTCGATGAAGTAATTATGAATTGGTTAGCTGAAGATTTTTTGAAAAATGAAGGAATTGATTTAAGAAAAGATCCTATGGCACTTCAAAGATTAAAAGAAGCTGCTGAAAAAGCCAAGATTGAATTATCAAGCTCAACAAGCACTGAAATTAATCTTCCTTATATTATGCCTGTAGATGGTGTTCCAAAACACCTGGTTAAATCTTTATCAAGATCAAAATTTGAGCAATTAACCGATAAATTAATACAAGCAACTTTAGCTCCTTGTAAAAAAGCATTAAGTGATGCAAGCATGAAACCTTCTGATATTGATGAAATAATTTTAGTTGGTGGTTCAACTCGTATTCCTGCAATACAGGAAATTGTAGAAAAATTCTTTGGGAAAAAACCTTCAAAAGGTGTAAATCCTGACGAAGTTGTAGCTGTAGGTGCTGCTATACAAGCTGGTGTTTTATCAGGTGATGTTAAAGATGTATTATTACTTGATGTTACGCCTCTATCTTTAGGTATTGAAACTATGGGTAGTGTATTTACAAGATTAATCGAAGCTAATACAACAATACCAACTAAAAAATCAGAAACTTTCACTACTGCTGCTGATAATCAGCCTTCTGTTGAGATTCATGTATTGCAAGGTGAAAGACCAATGGCAAAAGACAACAAATCTATTGGTCGTTTCCATTTAGATGGACTTCCACCAGCACCTCGGGGTGTACCACAAGTTGAAGTTACTTTTGATATTGATGCTAATGGTATTATTCATGTTACTGCCAAAGATAAAGCTACAAATAAAGAACAAAGTATACGTATTGAGTCTTCATCAGGATTAACCGATGAAGAAATTAAAAAAATGCGTGATGAAGCTAAAGCAAACGAAGAAGCTGACAAACAAGTTCGCGAAAAAGTTGACAAATTAAATACTGCTGATAGCTTAATTTTCTCAACAGAGAAGCAACTTAAAGAGTTTGGAGACAAATTGTCTGCTGATAAAAAAGCAAACATTGAGAAAGCTTTAGAAGAACTAAAAGAGGTTCATAAAAAAGAAGATTTAGATAATATTGATGCTAAAACCGAAGCATTGAACAATGCATGGAAAGAAGCTTCAGAAGAAATGTATAAAGCTAGTCAGGAAGCAGGTGCTCAACCAGGACCTGAAGGACCCCAGGATGCAGGACAAGAAGCTTCTGCCGGAAAAGATGATGGAGAAGTAACTGATGTAGACTTCGAAGAAGTAAAATAACATAACTCTGATTCAAATTTAAAGGGCTCTCATCTGGGAGCTCTTTTTTTATTATATAAAGCTTAAACTTAAAAGTTAATAATTCTTTTTACTTTTGTAAAAAACGATAAGTTATGATACAAAGATTTTTTTTCCTCATTCTATTATTTACTGCTGCTAGTGCATTTGTAATAGCTCAAAACAATGAATCAGTTAATAAAATAGATGATAAGGGTTATAAACAAGCTTACTGGGAAAAATATTATCAAAATGGAAATATCCAGTATTCAGGATATTTTAAAGATAATAAGCCAGTTGGTGAATTTAAGAGATATGATCAAAATGGTGTCCTTAAAGTTGAAATGTTTTATAAAGAAAATTCCGTTAAAATTTATTCTAAATTCTATTATCCCGGGAAAATCCTACAAGCTGAAGGTATATATGTAGGGAAATTAAAAGATAGTATTTGGAATTATTATTCTGTTGATGGCTTTAAAATCAATGAAGTATCATATCAAAATGATAAAAAACATGGTACGGAAAATAAATTTTATCAGAATGGTAGCTTAACCGAGAAATCAGAATGGAAGAACGGGGTAAATGATGGATTAACAATAAGGTTTTACGAGTCAGGAAAAGTAATGATGCGAATTTTTTATATGAACGGAATCTTAGATGGTGAATACAATGTTTATGGTTCTGATAAAAATATTTTAATACAAGGTCAGTACGAAAATAACAAGCGTGAAGGGAGATGGATTTATTATAAAGAAAATGGTCATATAAAAGATGAATTAAATTATATAAATGGGAAAGCAGAAAATCAGGAGGAACTTGAAAGATTAGAAAATGAACAAATAGAAATGCTTGAAAAAAATAAAGGTAAATTTCAGGATCCTAAGGAAAGTATGTACAATTCTATCCCACCGGGAAATTAATTAGCTCTGTTAAATGTCAAAGAAAAAAGTATTACTTGGTATGAGTGGGGGAATTGATAGTTCTCTTGCAGCAGTGCTTTTATTAGAACAAGGTTATAATGTAGTCGGGCTCACCATGCAAATGTGGGATAATCCTGAAGATGATCCCCGGAAAACAAATGATGGCTCACATGCTTCCGATTCAATTATGGAAGCAAAAATGATTGCAAGCCAACTTAATATACCTCACCATACCATTAATATTATAGAAAAATTTCAAAATACTGTAATTAGCAACTTTATCAGTGAATATCTTAATGGAAAGACTCCCAATCCTTGTGTATTATGTAACACAAAAATAAAGTGGGATGTTTTACTACAAAAAGCCAAAGAACTTAATTGTGATTATATTGCCACAGGACATTATGCTCAGGTAAAAAAAACAGAGTCAAATTATATTATTACCAGGGCAATGGATAAAAAAAAGGATCAAAGCTACTTTTTATGGGGATTGACACAGGAAATACTATCAAAAACCATTCTACCTCTTGGAAAATACACTAAAGATCAGATAAGAGATTTAGCAGAAAAAAAAGGATTTACAAGACTTGTTCATAAAAAAGAAAGCCAGGAAATCTGTTTTATTCATGATAATGATTATCGTAGGTTTCTTAACGAGAAAGTAGAAAACCTCAACCAAAAAGTTGGTCCGGGAAACTTTATCTCAACAAAAGAAGAAATTCTAGGACAACATAAAGGTTATCCTTTTTATACTATCGGTCAACGAAAAGGATTGCAAATTGCGCTTGGCGAACCAATGTATGTTGTTGAAATAAAAGCTGACTTAAATGAAATAGTGCTTGGGCAAAGAAAAGATCTTCATAAAAAAGTTATGTGGGTAAAAGGTTTTAATATAATTGATCATAATAAAGTTCTTGAGAATACAGAGGTTTTTACTAAGGTTAGATATAAAAGTGAAGGGATTTTAAGTAGGATTAACTTATTCGAAGACAAAATTAAAGTCGAGTTTTATGAAGATGTTTTTGCAATTACACCTGGGCAATCTGCGGTATTCTACGAGAATGACGATGTAATCGGGGGTGGAATAATTATGTAAAATAATGCAACATTTCAAATAGATATTTGTACATTACAATATGAAAAGGTTAAGTTTATTAATTTTAGTTTTACTGGCATTTTACACCTCTTTTGCTCAAGTTGGAGAAAATAGCTATCGCCTGTTTTTAACAGATAAAAACTACAACCTCTATTCAGTTGACAAACCCGAAGAATTTCTTTCTCAAAAGGCCATAGATAGAAGAGTTAAACAAAATATCGATATTCAAATTAATGATTTACCTGTCTCCAAAACTTATATTGACAGTCTCGAAAAACTCAGATTACACATTCTCAACAAATCTAAATGGTTAAATACTGTTGTTGTTTATACTACTGATCAGGAATTAATTGATACTATAACACATATTGGGTTTATAAAATCAAAACAAAAAACCGTGTCTAATCTTAAACCATTTTTGAAAGAAAACTCTTTCGAAAAAAACAATTTGACAATTTTATCAGAAAAAAATGATCCTTTAGATTATGGTTATGCTACTACTCAAATTAGCATGCTCAACGGTCATGTTTTGCATCAAAGTGGTTATAAGGGACAAGGTATTACTATTGCCGTGATTGATGCCGGTTTTTACAATGTCGATTTATTACCGGCATTTGATAGTATCCGGCTGAACAATCAGATTTTAGGAACAAAAGATTTTGTTGATGGTGACAGCTTGGTTTTTGATGCATCAAGCCATGGGATGAAAGTTTTATCTACTATGGGTGGAAATATCCCGGGCGAATTGATTGGAACTGCACCTCAAGCCAATTATTGGCTATTAAGAAGCGAAGAAACATCAACAGAATATTCAGTTGAAGAGGATAATTGGGTAGCGGCTGCCGAATTCGCCGACAGTGTTGGTTCCGATATTATAACATCATCTTTAGGTTATACAGAATTTGACGATCCATCTCAAAATTACACTTATTCTGACATGGATGGAAATACAACATTTATTACAAAGGCTGCTGATATTGCAGCATCAAAAGGGATACTTGTATTAAATAGTGCCGGTAACCTGGCAGATGATCCATGGAAATACATATCTGCACCCGCAGATGGAGACAGTGTTTTAACGGTTGGAGCTGTTGATGCATATGCCACCTATGTTTACTTTAGTGGATTAGGCCCAACATTCGATGGACGTATAAAACCTAATGTTGCTGCAATGGGTTACCAAACAGCTGTTCAGGGAACCGATGGTTTAATAACTGTTGCAAACGGGACATCTTTCTCAACTCCTATTATGGCAGGAATGGCTGCATGTTTGTGGCAATTTTACCCGGATATGAATAACATGGAGATTATTCAAAAAATTGAAGAAAGTGCTCACCAATATTCAAATCCAGACAATAAACTGGGATATGGAATTCCTGATTTTGGTAAAGCTGCAAACTTAACTAACACCAGTATTATTTCATTTGCAGAAAAGGTAATTGTTAAAGTTTACCCTAACCCATTCTCGAGTTATATTAGTATTGAATTGTTACAAAAAGCAAATGAAGTCGTTATTATTGAATTATTTAATATTGTTGGTAGAAAAATAATGTATGAACGAAAATCTTCGAACGGTTTTACTATTATAAATTTAAATAATTTAGAGAATTTACCTTCTGGAATTTATTTGCTAAAAATAAAAATTGGCAATCAAATAATACAAAAAAGAATCAGCAAAATAGGATAGCAATGGTCCAAAAATTTACTTTACTTGAATTAAATAAAGATATTCAGGAAAAAATAAATTCAAATTTCCCAAACTCTATATGGGTAATTGCTGAAATAAGTGAATTAAATGTAAACAGAAATGGACATTGTTATATTGAATTAGTTGAAAAAGATGCTATAACTGATAATATTATTGCAAGAACAAGGGCTACAATATGGGCATCTACATATCGTATGCTCCGTCCTTATTTTGAAAATACCACAGGACATGAATTAAGCCCTGGTATAAAAATTCTAGTTCAGGCAAATATCGAATTCCATGAACTTTATGGCTTAAGTCTAAACATAACGGATATTGATCCAAACTATACCTTAGGTGATCTGGCTCAAAAAAAAGGCGAAACATTAAAGAAACTCGAAAGCGAAGGTGTAATTAATATGAATAAGGAATTAGTATTCCCTGTTGTTCCTCAAAAAATTGCTATTATCTCATCCGATACTGCAGCCGGTTACCAGGATTTTATTAATCAACTTGAAAATAACAATTTTGGATATACATTTTATATAAAACTGTTTCCTTCCATAATGCAAGGTTTGCAATCTGAAGAATCTATTATTAACACATTGGAAAAAATCTACAATTATGAAGATTTTTTTGATCTTGTGATTATCATTCGTGGAGGAGGATCTCAGGCTGATCTTAACTGTTTTAATAGTTACTTGCTGGCTACAAATGTTGCTCAGTTTCCATTGCCGGTTATAACAGGCATTGGACATGCCAAGGATGAATCTATAGTTGATATAGTTGCTCACAAAAAACTTAAAACACCTACTGCTGTTGCAGAATATATAATTGAAAAAACATCTGATTTTGAAGATAACCTTCATTATTTAAAAGATAATATTCTTGATTTAGTTACCGGCTATATACAAGATCAAAAAACAAAACTTGCACAGTACGGTGTCATAACTGTTCCTGCTGTAAAAAACAATCTGGATAAATATAATTACCAATTAGATATAATTGTAGAAAAGCTAAAGAATAGTACAAAACAGT